>JBDSUN010000141.1:0-19151 GCA_039927735.1 Acidimicrobiales bacterium
GCCGGCCGATCGCCCCGAGCACCCAGGCCCGGACGTTGGCCGCCACCGGACGGAAGCGCTCGCCACCTTCGCCCAGGTCCTGGATGATGCGATCCCAGGCGTCGAGTGACTGCAGGAGATCGGCAACCCGACCCTGTTGTCCGAGGGCGTAGGCGCGAACGAACATCGAGTGCGGCATGACGAACGGGTGCCGCAGGGCGGCGGCGTCGATGGCGCCGAGGTCGACCAGCTCCAGTGCCTCAGCCGGTCGACCCTGGTGCACGCGCACCGCACCCAGCCACACCTGGCCCATGGCCCGCACACCGGCTACGGGGCTGGCCGTCGCCTCGACGAGGTGGTCCTCCGCCCCGCGGAGATCTCCGGTCGAGTGCCGGACGCGGCCGACGAGGGTCAGGCAGCTGGCCCGACGTTCGTCCTCCTCCGTGCGCGCGGCTGCCTCCTCCGCCCACCGCCTCGCGGTGGCGAAGTCGCGCTGGTAGTAGGCAACCCAGCCGGCCAGCTCGAGGGCGCCCGGACCACCGCCTCGCCGAACCGCCTTCTCGGCATCCCGCCGGGCCGCGACCACGTCGTAGCCCGCCAGCTCGACCCTCGCCCGCTGCACCAGAGGGTCCCAGCCATCGACCCGAGGTGGCGCCGCCGGCACCGGTTCGTCACCGAGCAACGCCTCGTGGAGGGCCTCGGTGTCGGCGCTCGGCGAGACACCCAGGTCATCGGCAAGACGCTCCCGCACCCGCGCGTAGGCCGCGAGGGCCGAACCCGGGCGCCCGGCGGCGACGTGCGCACGCATGAGCGCCCGCAGAGCCGCCTCGTCGTACGGGTCGTGGTCGAGCCCGCCCGCTGCCGCCGCGGCCGCCCCCAAGGGGTCACCGACGAGGAGCGCGGCCTCGGCCGCGACCAGACCGGCAGCGGCCACGGTCCGCTGGGCGCGCGCCCGGGGACCGTCGACCCACGCACCGTCCTCCTCGGGCAGGAGGGAACCGCGAGCGAGGTCGAGGGCCATGGTGGCGGCCAGCCGGGCCTCCAGCGCTTCGCCGGCGTGCAGGTGGCCCTGGGCAAGGGCGGTGCGAGCCTCGAGCTCGGCGACATCGAGCCAGTCGACCACCAGCGCATAGCCGGCGTCGTGCCGGACGAGCCGGTCGGTGCCCACGACCCCCCGCAGGCGGCTGACCAGCACGCCCACTTGCTCGCCGGGCCGGGCGGGGAGCCGCTCACCCCAGAGCAGGTCGGCGAGGGCTTCGACGGGCAGGGCCGACGGCGAGCGCACGGCCAAGGCGGCCAGGAGGGTACGGGCCTTCCGGCTGCCCAGCTCGTTCGGCCGGTACCCATCCACCAGCAGGCCGCCGAGCACCCGGATGCGCAGGACGCCCACGCCCGGATGGTACGACCCCTCGCCCACCGACGTCAGCGGCGAGGGGGTGCCAGCACCACCATCCGCTGCGGGTGCGGGCAGGCTGGGCCACGATCGCCGGATGGGTGAGACTGACGCGATGGGCGAGGTGCAGCGAGCCGCTAGCCAGGGCCCGGGGGGCCGATGATCCGGTACGTCGTGGCGCACCGCCTGCGCAGAGGCGCCCGCTCGATCGTGTCGGCCGGCGTGCTGCTCGGGCTCGTCCTGGGCGTGACCCTCGCCAGCTTCGCGGTCGCGCGGGACACGGCGTCCTCGTACGGCCGGGTGCTCGCGGCCGCCGACGCCGAGACGCTGACGGTGGCGCACTCACGATCGCCGGAGGAGGCGGCCGCGGTGCTGGATCGTCTCCCTGGGATCGCCCGCCACCGCTACCAGGCGGGGTTCATCGGCTTCCTCGCCGACGAGGATGCTGCGCTGGTCGGGGCCCTGCTCGCTCCCGCCGACGATGCGTTCGCATTGGAGCTGCCCACGCTCACAGCCGGCCGGTTCCCGGTGCCCCATCGCGCCGACGAGGTGTTCGTCAACACCTTCCTCGCCGAGGAGGGCGGCATCGAGGTGGGGGACGACATCACCATCCTCTTGGTCTCCCCGGACAGCGACGAACCGCGGGAGACGCAGGCGACCGTGGCCGGGATCGGCACGCTCCCCCGGGAGGCGGTCGCCGACGACACGGCGCTGAACGGGATCATCGTCCCCACTCGGGCCTTCTACGAGGCCCACGAGGACCTCCGGGTCTACGCCAACAGCCGGGTGTGGCTCGATGAGCAGACCAGGCTCGTCGATCTCGCCGCCGCCCTGTCGGAGGAGGGCTTCGAGGTGTCGGAGACCCGTGCGCAGGAGCGGAGCGGCGTGGAGGAGGCGCTGCGGCCGAGCATCACCGTGCTGGTCGCGCTCGGGCTGCTCGCCTCCGTCGCCACGGTGGTCCTGGCCGGCCAGGCGGCGCAGCGCCAGCACGACCGCTGGCGAGCCGACGACGCCGTGCTCGCCGCCCTGGGCGCCGATCGTCCGGCTCGAGCTTGGATCCACCTGGCCTCCGTCGCCGTACAGGTCGGGATCGCCCTCGTCGTGTCCACCGCGATGATGCTGGTCGCCTCGCCCCGCGCACCGATCGGTCCGCTCCGCGACCTCGACCCTGGGCAGGGCGTCCACATCGACCTGACGGTCGCCGTCGCCGGATGGCTGGCCCTAGGGGTGGTGCTGACGGCCGCCACCCT
The DNA here is from genome assembly GCA_039927735.1 of Acidimicrobiales bacterium. GTDB lineage: Bacteria > Actinomycetota > Acidimicrobiia > Acidimicrobiales > VFJN01 > VFJN01. The sequence continues at coordinate 2,623 of JBDSUN010000141.1, forward strand.
CCCCCTCGCGCTTCGCACCGGTGCGCAAGCACGCACCGTCGACCGACCGGGCCAGGTGACCACCGCTGCCCAACGGCCGTCGTCCCTCGCCGGCTTGTCGCTCGCCGTCCACACCCGCCGGCGATCCGGGTTGCGCCTGGCCGTCGCCGCCGCCAGCGGCGCTGCCCTACTCGCGGGGGTGGCGACGGTGGCGGTGTCGGCCAGGACGCTCGTCGAGAGCCCTGAGCGGTACGGCGTGAACTTCGACCTCCTGGCCATCAACGCGTTCGGCGACCAGACCGTGGCCGGCATCGAGAGGGCCTTCGGCGGCAAGGAGGTGGAGGCCGTCGCCAGCTACACCAGCTTCACCTTCCTGGTAGGGGGGAACACGGTGCCTGGGCTGGGGCTCACCCCCGTCCGGGGGGACCTCGGGCCCACGATCCTGGAGGGCGAGCCGCTGCGCCACGATGACGAGGTGGTGCTCGGGGTGGACACTTCCCATCGGCTCGATGCGCAGGTCGGTGAGGAGGTGGAGGTGCAGACGGCCACGTCGTTCGACGGCGGTCCGCCACCACGCACGCGCCGCCTGCGCGTCGTGGGGCTGGCCACCTTCGCCGCCATCTCGCAGCAGGGCACCGACGAGGCACGGCTCGGAAACGGCGCCGTGGTCACGGCTGCGACGCTCGAGGCCATGGTCGCGAGCACGGAGGACGATCCCGAGTGGACCGTCGCCGCCCTCGCCGATGGGGAGTCGCCCGCCGACCTCATCGCGGCCAACCCGGACGGCATCGAGGAGCCCTTCGGCATCCCCACCCGATGGTTCACTCAGGTCCGGCCGGCTGAGCTGGTCCAGCTCGACGCCGCCGCACCAGTGCTCCTCGGCGCGGTCACCGTCTCCTTCATGCTGCTCGCCGCCTTGCTCGTGCAAGGCACCTGGGGCCGTGCTCGGGCGAGCCGGGCCGAGCTCTCGGTGCTACAGGCGCTGGGCTGTTCGCGCCGGCAGCTCGCTCGGGCGGCGGCCTGGCAGCCCGTCCCCGCCGCGCTGGCCTCGCTGGTCGTGGGTGTTCCGCTGGGGATCGCCGGTGGGCGGCTGGGGTTCAGCGCCTTCGCGCGGTCCATCGCCGTGATGGACGACCCGAGCTCGCCGGCGTGGCTGATGGCCGGCATCGTGCTGGCGGTGGCGGCCTCGGTCGGCGTTGCCGCGCTCGTCTCGGCGAGCGTCGCCTCTCACGTGCCGAGCGCAGCAACGCTGCGCGACGCCGCCGGCCGCGGCGGCGGCTAGCGGGTGGCTCGCGGTCCCCTCGCTCCCGAGGTGCTCAGAGTCCCGCGGCCACCCATGGTGCAAGCGGCAGCGCCGATGGATCGAAGCGGTCGACCAGTAGCGCCATCGAGACGGGCTCGCTCGGCTCGGCGAACCCGAGGCTGGCGGCCAGCCGAGTGCGGACCTGCGCCGGTTCGACGCCCCCGGCAGCGAGGTCGGCGAGGGTGACGGCACCGTGCCGCTTGGCCAGTCGCTCGCCATCGGGGCCGAGGGCCAAGGGCACGTGGGCCCAGGTGGGCCGAGGTCGCCGCAGCAGGTCGAGCAGGTGGGCCTGGCTCGGGGTGGCGGGGAGCAGGTCGTCGCCGCGGACGACCTCCTCCACCCCCTGGTCGTCGTCATCGACCACGACGGCGAGGTGGTAGGCGGGGACGCCGTCGTTGCGGCGGAGCACGATGTCGTCGGCGGGGCGGGTGACCGGGCCTCGCAGCCGATCGACGATCGTCACCGGTTCCCCAGAGCCCCGCAGGCGAAGGGCCGCGGGCCGGCCGGACCCGGATCGCCGCGCCACCTCCCCGGCGCCCAGGTTCCGGCAGGTGCCCGGGTAGATGCCGGGGAGCACGTGGGGCGCGGCGCTGGCCTCCCGAACCTCGCGCCGGCTGCAGAAGCACGGATAGGTGAGTCCCCGCTCGATCAGGTTGGCCAGGGCCGCCTCGTGGACGCCCCGTCGTGTCGACTGACGGACCACCGGACCGTCCCAGTCGATGCCCAGGGCGATCAGGTCGGCGAGCTGCTGCGCCTCGTGCTCGATCGAGCTCGACGCCGGGTCGAGGTCCTCGACCCGCATCAGGAAGCGGCTGCCGGCGTGCCGGGCGAACAGCCAGGCCAGCAGGGCCGTCCGCAGGTTGCCGAGGTGCAGGGCCCCGGATGGGCTGGGAGCGAACCGGCCGACTGCCATCTCGCAATCCTCCCACCTGCCACCAGCGCCCGATTCGGCGTTGATCGACAGGGGTCGGATGCCCCAGGATCAGCGTGGCGGCAACCGCCGAGCGCCGCCTGACCCCTAGGAGCCAGTCGTGGACATCGCCATCCTGCTGTTCGACCGCCTCACCGCCCTCGACGCCGTCGGCCCCTACGAGGTGCTCTCGCGCCTCCCCGATGCCAACCTCACCTTCGTCGCGACCGAGGCCGGACCCAAGCGCACCGACACCGGCGTCCTCGCCCTGGTCGCCGACGCCACCCTGGCCGACGTGCCCCGCCCCGACATCCTGCTCGTGCCTGGCGGGCCGGGGCAGGTGGAGGCCGAGAAGGACGAAGCCGTCCTCGACTGGCTGCGCACGGCCCACCAGACGACGACCTGGACCACCTCGGTGTGCACGGGCTCGCTGGTGCTGGGCGCCGCCGGGCTCCTCCAGGGCAAGCGGGCCACGACCTACTGGCTGGCCCTCGACGAGCTCACCCGCCATGGCGCCACGCCCGTCGACGAGCGGGTGGTGATCGACGGCAAGATCGTCACCGCCGCCGGGGTCAGCTCCGGCATCGACATGGCCCTCACCCTTGCGCGCGAGATCGGCGGCGACGACCTCTCCCGGATGCTCCAGCTCGGGATCGAGTACGACCCGCAGCCACCCTTCGACTCGGGCTCGGCGGCCAAGGCGCCGGCCCACATCGTCGACGTCTTCCGCGAGCACAGCCGCTTCCTGCTGGAGGGCTGAGGCGGGCGGGCCCCGCCGGCGTCGTCGTCAGCCGAAGTCGTCTTTGGAGACGAGCTCGTGGTCGATGCTGTCGTCGCTGTCGTGCTCGCGAGCGTCGGCTCGGAGGGAGGCGACGATGGCCACGGTCAAGACGATGCCGATGACCACGAGCGACAGGTAGGTCGGCGGATGCCACTCCACCGGCGGGCCCACGAGGAGCATCTTCACGCCGACGTAGGCGAGGATCACCCCGAGGCCGACGTTGAGGTAGCGGAACTTGCCGGCCATGCCACCGAGCAGGAAGAACAGCGAGCGGAGCCCCAGGATGGCGAATGCGTTCGAGCTGAACACGATGAACTTCTCGCGACTCACGGCGAGGATCGCGGGGACCGAGTCGACCGCGAAGACCACATCGGTCGCCTCGATGAGCACGAGCACAGCGAACAACGGCGTGGCGACGCGCTTCGCGTTGCGTCTCGTGAACAGCTTCTGGCCGTCGTACACGTCAGTCGTCGGGACGAGGCGCCGCACGGCCCGCATGGCGATGTTCTGGTTGTAGTCCACGACCTCGGTCTCGTCGTGGTGGGCGATCTTCCAGGCGGTGTAGAGGAGAAACGCACCGAACACGTAGAGGACCCAATCGAACTGCTCGATCAGCGCGGTGCCGGCGACGATGAACCCCGCCCGGAGGACGAGAGCACCGAAGATGCCCCAGAACAGAACTCTGAACTGGTATTCGCGGGGCACCGCGAAGAAGCTGAAGATGACCGCCCACACGAAGACGTTGTCGATCGACAGCGACTTCTCGATGAGGAACCCCGACAGGTACTCCGTGGCGGCCTGGCCTTGGTCGCCATCTGCGCCCAGCAGGTAGATGACCCCGGTGAACGCGACGCCGATGCTGATCCAGACGGCGGACTCGATGGACGCTTCCTTGATGGTGATGACGTGCGCCGTGCGGTGGACCAGCAGCAGGTCGACCACGACGAGGGTGACGATGAAGGCGAGGAGCGCGACCCAGTGCCAGGGTTCAACGTCGACGTAGGCGAAGCGCTCACGAGCGTCGACCTCCTCGGCGGCCGCGAGGGCGAGATGAGCGACGTTGGCGAACACGGGGGGCTCCTTCGGCTGATCCTGGGATGACGAGCCGAAGGTCTCTCCCGCCCCGGGTGGGACCACGCCGACCGGGTCCGTGGACCGTGATGACGACCGGCGTGCGCAGGGATACTCCCCTTCAGTCCGCCCAGACTAGTGGATCATCCCGACGACGAGGCACGACCCCTAGCGGGTGTCAGACGAGGTATCCAGGATGGCCTGCGCCGCGGCAAGCCGGGCGATCGGCACCCGATACGGGGAGCAGGAGACGTAGTCGAGCCCGATTCCATGGAAGAAGGCGATGGATTCGGGGTCGCCACCGTGCTCCCCGCACACCCCGAGCTTGAGGCCTGGCGTCGTGGCTCGACCCCGCTCCGCCGCCATCGCCACCAGAGCGCCCACGCCCGCCTGGTCGATGGTCTCGAAGGGGTTGCGGGCGAGCAGCCCCTGATCGAGGTAGGCAGGCATCATGCGGGCCTCGACGTCGTCGCGGCTGAACCCGAAGGTCATCTGCGTGAGGTCGTTGGTGCCGAAGGAGAAGAAGTCGGCCACCTCGGCGAGCTCGTCCGCCCGCAGCGCTGCCCGCGGGGTCTCGATCATCGTGCCGATGGTGACGGTGAGGCCCTTGGCATCTGACCCGGGCACCGCCGCGATGGCGTCGGTCACCCACCTGCGGGCGAGTGCCATCTCCTCCCGGTTGACCGTCAGCGGGATCATGACCTCGACGAGCGGCGCGGGCTCCCCGTCCTGGAGCAGCTCGACGGCTGCCTCCATCAGCGCCCGGACCTGCATGGCGTAGAGGCCGGGCTTGAGGACACCGAGCCGCACGCCACGAGTGCCCAACATCGGGTTCTGCTCCCGCCAGGCCTCGGCCGCCGACAGGAGGTCGCAATCCTCCTCGCTCAGCCCGCTCGAGGCCTGTCGCACACGGAGCTCCTCCACCGACGGCAGGAACTCGTGCAGCGGCGGGTCGAGCAGGCGCACCGTGGTCGGGCGACCGGCCATCGCCCGAAGGATCTCGATGAAGTCGGCTCGCTGGGCCACCCGAAGCTGTTCGAGGGCCGTGGCCTCCTCCTCCGGGGTGTCGGCCAGGATCATGGCCCGGACGATGGGCAGTCGGTCCTCGGCGAGGAACATGTGCTCGGTGCGGCACAGGCCGATCCCTTCGGCGCCGAAGGCGACGGCGGCGGCGGCGTCCGCCCCGGTGTCGGCGTTGGCCCGGACGGCCAGCTTGCCCTTGCGGACCCGGTCGGCCCAGCCGAGCAGCACGGCCAGCTCCGGCGGGGGCTCGGCGGCGGCCAGGCCCATCTCACCGAGCACCACCTCGCCCGTGGTGCCGTCGAGAGAGATGACGTCGCCCTCGGCCACGGTGACGCCGCCCACGGTGAAGCTGCCCTCCCCCACCTCGATGCCCTCGGCACCGACGACGGCCGGGATGCCCCAGCCACGCGCCACGACGGCGGCGTGGCTGACCAGCCCACCGCGGGCGGTCAGCACCCCCTCGGCCACCTGCATGCCATGCACGTCTTCGGGCGACGTCTCGTTGCGGACCAGCACCACGGCCTCACCGCGGTCGGCGGCGTCGACGGCGGCGTCGGCGCTCAGGTACACCCGCCCCACCGCCGCTCCAGGCGAGGCGGGCAGCCCCGTGGCGATCACCTGCTTGTCGCCTTCTTGGAACTGAGGGTGCAGCACCTGGTCGAGGTGGTCGGCGGTGATCCGCTGGAGGGCCTCGGCCTGGGTGATCCTCCATCCTCCCCTCTGCTTCGTCATGTCCACTGCCATCCGCAGTGCCGCGGCGCCGGTGCGCTTGCCCACGCGGGTCTGCAGCATCCAGAGCTTGCCCTGCTCGATGGTGAACTCCGTGTCGCACATGTCGCGGTAGTGCTTCTCGAGGCGGGCGAAGATGCCCAGCAGCTGGGCGTGCACGTCCGGGAAGGTGCGCTGCATGGCGTCGAGGTCCTCGGTGTTGCGGATCCCCGCCACCACGTCCTCGCCCTGGGCGTTGAGCAGGAAGTCGCCGTAGGGGTTGGGGTCGCCGGTGGACGCGTTGCGGGTGAAGCCCACGCCGGTGCCGCTCTGGTCGTCCAGGTTGCCGAACACCATCGTCTGGACGTTGACGGCCGTGCCGAGGTCGTGGGGGATGCGCTCGCGCTCCCGGTAGGCGACCGCGCGCGCACCACCCCAGCTCTGGAAGACAGCCTCGACCGCGCCCCGGAGCTGCGCGGCGGGATCCTGCGGAAACGGGTTCCCCGTGGCCCGGGCGACGAGGTCCTGATACCGCAAGCACATGCGTTGCAGGGTCTCGGCGCTGATGTCGGCATCTTGGGTGACCCCGTCCCACTCCCGGGCCGTCTCGAGCAGACGGTCGAAGTCGTGCCCGTCCACGTCGAGCACGATGCGGGCGTACAAGGCGATGAAGCGCCGGTAGGAATCGAAGGCGAACCGGGGGTTGCCGGTCTGGGCCGCCAGGCCCTCCACCGATTCGTCGTTGAGACCAAGGTTCAAGACGGTGTCCATCATCCCCGGCATCGAGAACTTGGCGCCGGAGCGGACGCTCACCAACAACGGATCCGCCGGATCGCCGAGCCGCTTGCCCATGGCCGTCTCGACCTTGCGGACGGCCCTGGCGATCTCGGCGTCAAGCGTCTCGGGCCACCCGTCCGCGAGGTACGTGCGGCAGGCGTCCGTAGTGATGGTGAACCCAGGCGGGACCGGCAGGTCGAGCACCGAGGTCATCTCGGCCAGGTTGGCGCCCTTGCCCCCGAGCCGATCCTTGCGCTCCATCGGCGGGCGCTTCGACCCGTAGGCGTGGTCGAAGGCGTAGACGTGCGGCACGAGCGGAGACTACGGCTCGGTCGGCTGGCTGGCGATGAGGCTGAAGCTGAGGGGGATCTGCGGGAGCTCCGGCGGGTTGCGCCAATCCTGGTGGCCGTGCTCGACCTGGAACGGCCAGCGCTGCATGAACAGCGTGGGCCGCTCGACGAGCGACTCGATCCGAAGCCCGACACGGGCCAGCGCGGTGACGATGGCGCCGATCCCGTGGTTCCACTCGACGGCGTCGTTGTGCTCGAACCTGGCCTCCGGGTCGGCATAGGAGCCGTACTCGTCATCGTCGTCGTCCCAGGTCCAGGGGCCGTCGTGGAAGTACGGGTACTTGACGCTGAGGTCCGTCTCGCTGAGGCACCAGTGGGAGAAGGGGTGGAACTCGACCAGGTGGAGGCGGCCGCCGGGACGCAGCAGGTCACTGACCACCGAGGCCCAGCGATCGATGTCCGGCAGCCAGCACAGGGCACCGATGCCGGTGTAGACGCGATCAAACGTCCGACCACGCAGAGTGGTCGACGCGTCGTAGACGTTGGCCACCACGAACTCGGCCTCGAGCCCGGCCTGGGTCGCGAGCGCGGTGGCGGCTTCGACGGCCGGAGCGGAGAGGTCGACACCGACGACCCGGGCGCCGAGGCGGGCCCATGCCAACGTGTCCATGCCGAAGTGGCACTGCAGGTGCACGAGGTCGAGGCCGGTGACGTCCCCCGCCTCGGCCACCTCATAGGAGCGCAGCGGCGACCAACCCTCCAGGAAGCGCTGCACGCCGTAGAAGTCGGAGCCGACGTGGGTGGCCACCCGCTCGTCCCACCAGGCGCGATTGAGCTCGAACCACGCATCGTCCATGCCTGAGTCTGCCCCCGGACGCGCAACGACCGCCTCATCCACGGGAGGGACGTACGGCGGTCGCTGCTCGCGAGGGCTGGGCGGGCGGGAACAGCCCTCGTTGCCCCGAACAGTAGGCAACGCCGGGCCGAGTTGCAACGATGCGTGCGCGGCCTGGGCGATCGGGCGGACGATCTCGGCTACGACTGCGCGATCAGTCCAGCGCGACCCGGAGGTGGCTGAGCAGATCGTCGATCGGGACGCGTTCTTGGACCATCGTGTCCCGGTCACGCACAGTAACCGCTCGATCCTCCAGGCTGTCGAAGTCCACGGTCACGCAGAACGGCGTGCCGACCTCGTCTTGGCGTCGGTAGCGACGCCCGATGGCCTGCGTCTCGTCGTAGTCGCACATCAGGTGGGGCGCCAGGAGCTGGAACACCTCGCGGGCCACCGGGGTGAGAGTGTCCTTCTTGGACAGGGGCAGGACGGCCACCTGATACGGCGCGATGCGGTGGTGGAGGCGCAGGACCGTGCGGGTCTCGCCCTTCACCTCCTCCTCGGCGTAGGCGGCCATGAGGAAGGCCATCATCGTGCGGGTGGCCCCTGCGGCCGGCTCGATGACGTGGGGCACGTAGTGCTCGTTGGTGGCCTGATCGAAGAACTCAAGGCGCTCGCCCGAGGCCTTGGCGTGCTGGGTGAGGTCGTAGTCGCCCCGGTTGGCGATGCCTTCGAGCTCGTCGAAGCCCCAGGGGAAGAGGAACTCCACGTCTGAGGTGGCCGAGGAGTAGTGGGACAGCTCGTCGGCGTCATGCGGCCGCATGCGGATCAGGTCGGAGGAGATCCCGTGCTCGATGTACCAGGCGTGGCGCTCCTGGCACCAGTACTCGTACCACTGGTCTGCCTCGGCGGGCGGCACGAAGAACTCCATCTCCATCTGCTCGAACTCACGGGTGCGGAAGACGAAGTTCCCCGGTGTGATCTCGTTGCGGAACGACTTGCCGACCTGGGCGATGCCGAACGGGGGCTTCTTGCGGGAGGTCTCCAGCACGTTCTTGAAGTTCAGGAACATGCCCTGGGCCGTCTCGGGCCGCAGGAACACCTCGTGGCCCGACCCCTCCACCGGCCCGGCGTGGGTCTTGAACATGAGGTTGAACTGGCGGGCCTCGGTGAAGCTCTCCTTGGCCCCGCAGCTCGGACAGGTCTGCGGGTCGTCGAGCTTGTCGAGCCGGAACCGCTCCTGGCAGACCTTGCAGTCCACCAGCGGGTCGGTGAAGTTGGCCAGGTGCCCGGAGGCCTCCCACACGGGCGGCGGGCTGAGGATGGACGCATCGAGGCCGACGACGTCGTCGCGCAGCTGCACCATCGAGCGCCACCAGGCGTTCTTCACGTTGCGCAGCATGAGCACCCCGAGCGGCCCGTAGTCATAGGTCGACCGGAAGCCGCCGTAGATCTCGGCGGACGGGAACACGAAGCCGCGCCGCTTGCAGAGGTTGACGATCTTGTCGAAGAGCTCGGGGTCGGGCGTGGCGGCCATGGCCGGGAGGCTACTGGGATGGGCTAGAACGACGCGATGGCGTATCCCGTGCCGACCGACCCCACCGCTGTCTTCAGCCGCCGGATCCTGGCTGCCCTCATCGACGCCGCCCTCATCCTGATCCCGACGTTCCTGCTGCTCACCGCCAGCTTCGAGTACTTCAGCGCCGAGGCGCTCGACGCGCGGGGCGTCAGCGGCGAGCAGTTCTGCGATCAGGTGCTCGACGGCGACGGGTTCTGCGCCGACTTCACCGACATCGACGGGATCGACCGGGTCTACTTCGCCGACCGCGTGGCGCCCGGCTCCACCCTCCTCTACTGGGGCGGCACCCTCGCGCTGCTCGTCGTCCTGCAGGGCCTCACGGGCTGGACGGTGGGCAAGCTGATCACCGGCATCCGCACCGTCCGGGAGGACGGTCGCCCTCCGGGCCTCGTCAAGGCGCTGGTGCGCTGGCTGCTCTGGATCGTGGACGGCTTCCCGTACTTCCTACCGCTGGTCGGGTTCATCGTCGGCTTGACCACGGTGGGGCACCGGCGCGTGGGGGACATGGTCGCCAAGACCTTCGTGGTGCGCGCCAGCGCGGCCGGCTCGCCCATCGTGGTCCCCGGCCTCACCGCCCCTCCCCCGGTCGGCGGCGGTTGGGGAGCGCCGCCTCCCGGTGCCAGCGGCCCCACATCGGGTTGGGGCCAGGCCGTGGACCCGAGCTCGGCCGGTTGGGCGACACCTACCGTGGCGGCGCCGGCGCCGCCGTCGGACGCCCCGCAGTGGGACGAGGCGCGCGGCACCTACATCCAGTGGGATCCGGCCCAGCGGACCTGGATGCAGTGGGACGAGGGCTCGAAGGCCTGGTCGTCCATCCCCGGCCAATGACCGACCGCAAGCCTGACGTCGGGGCCAGCGGCTTCTTCGCCCTCGACCTGCGGGCCGGCCGGGTGCTGGAGGTGGAGCCGTTCCCCGAGGCCCGCAAGCCCGCCTGGAAGCTCACCGTCGACTTCGGCCCCGACGTCGGCACCCTGCGCACCAGCGCCCAGATCACCAACTACACGGCGGACGAGCTCGTCGATCGCCTCGTCGCCGGCGCCGTCAACCTCGGCACCAAGCGCATCGCCGGCTTCACCAGCCAGTTCCTCGTCCTCGGCGCCATCGATCCCGACGGCACCGTCCGCCTCCTCCAGCTCGAACCCGACGTCCAACCCGGCGCCCCCATCGCCTGACCCCGACGTCCGTGCAGGCGCTCAGCCTCGGTCGAGGATGGCGATGGAGCGGAGGCGGCGTTCGAGGTGATGCTCGAGGGCGCGGGTGGCGAGGTGGCCGACCTCGGTGGTGGCATCCGACGCCTCCTCGTTGAGGGCCTGGCCGAGCCGGCCGCCGAGGATGTCGTTGAGCAGCACGAGGGCCGCAGGCGAGATGGCCACGCCGGCGCGGTGGGCGTTGCAGCGGGTGCCACCGCTGTCGAGGTCGAAGGCGACCAGGCCATCGGGCTGGTCGCACTCGACGCACCGATCGACGACGGGGCGGAAGCCTTCGAGGGCCAGCACCTTCAGGAAGAAGCCGGGCACGACCAGCGGGCCGCTGTGGCCGGCGAGGGCCCGGAGGGCACCGAGGAGCATCTGGTACAGGGCCGGGTTCGCCTCGCCCTCGAGGCCGAGCTGGTCGGCCGCCTCCAGCAGGCAGACCGCCCGGGTCAGCCGGTCGAGATCGTCACGGATGGCTCGGAAGTGGTCGATCGTCTCGGCCTGGTCGATGATGTGGAGCTCGCTGCGACCCTCGTAGAACTGGAGCTGCAGGTGGGTGGGTGGCTCGAGCCGGGCGCCGAAGCGGCTCTTGGTCTTGCGCACGCCTTTGGCGACGGCCCGCACCTTGCCATGGCGGCGGGTGAGGACGCTGATGATGCGATCCGCCTCGCCGAGCTTGTGGGTCCGGAGCACGATGCCCTCGTCCCGGTACAAGCCCATGCGGGCGACGCTACTGGTCGACCCCTCCGTATCGGCGCTCCCTGCGCTGGTACTCCCGCACGGCCTCGAAGAGGTCGGTGCGACGGAAGTCGGGCCACAGGGTGTCGGTGAAGATGAGCTCGCTGTAAGCCATCTCCCAGAGGAGGAAGTTGGAGATGCGGTGCTCGCCGGAGGTGCGCACCACGAGGTCGGGGTCGGGCATGTCGGGGGCGTAGAGCCGGGAGCGGATGGCCTTCTCGGTGATCTTGGCGGCCGGGGTGCCCTCGGCGACCAGCGCCTGCACGGCGTCGATGATCTCGGCCCGGCCGCCGTAGTTGAAGGCGAAGGTGAGGGTCATGCGCCGGTTGTGGGCGGTCATGGCCTCGGTGTCGTCGATGTGCTGCTGCACCCGCTTGGGCACCCGCCAGCCCTTGCGCCCGATGAAGCGCACCCGCACGCCCTTGCCGTCGAGCTCATCGCGCCGGGTGAGCAGCAGCCGCTCGTTGAACTGCATGAGGTAGCGCACCTCGTCGACGGGCCGCCTCCAGTTCTCGGTCGAGAAGGCGTAGACGGTGAGCCACTTGAGCCCGAGCTCGAGGCCGCCCTCCACGGCGTCGAAGAGGGCCTCCTCCCCAGCCGCATGGCCCTCGGTGCGCTTGAGGCCTCGCCGGGTGGCCCAGCGGCCGTTGCCATCCATCACGCAGGCCACGTGAGCCGGGACCCGCTCGGGATCGATGTCGGGGGGGAGCACGGTTCCGAACCTACTCAGACGGGTACCTTGCGCCCGTGTTCGACATCCAGAAGTGGCGGGCGCGATGGTCGTGGCTGAACGCCCTCCTGACCATCACCGATCGGTTCGGCGCCATCGGCGGCGGCCCGTTGGCGTCCTCCATCGCGCTGGCGTCGTTCGTGTCGCTGTTCCCGCTGCTGCTGGTGGCCATCGCGGTGATCGGGTTCGTGTCGTCAGGGGACTCCGGCTTCGCCAGATCACTGATCCGCGAGCTGGGCCTCCAGGGCAGCGCGGCCGAGACGGTGCAGGACGCCATCGCCACGGCGGAGGGCAGCCGCCGGGCGGCCTCGGTCGTCGGGTTCGTCGGCCTCCTGTCCTCCGGCTTGGGCGTGGTCGGCTCCTTGCAGACGGGGCTCAACGCGGCCTGGCAGGCGAAGGGGCGCGGGTTGCTGGACCGTCTGGTGGCGCTGCGCTGGCTGCTCGGCGCCGGTGCCCTCTTCCTGGTGACGGCGGCTCTGGGTCCGCTGCTCCGGTGGGCACCCGGACCGGTCAAGCCGCTCACCATCGTGGCGGGCTTGGCCCTCACCACCGTGCTGTTCCTCTGGACCTACCACTCGCTCGGGAACAGCAACGTGCCCTGGCGGGTGCACCTGCCGGGCGCTCTCCTGGTGGCGGTTGGCTTCGAGATCCTCAAGGTGGTCGGGTCGATCCTCGTCCCCCGGGCGGTGGCGTCATCCTCGGCGCTCTACGGCTCCCTCGGCGTGGTCTTCGCCGTGCTGGCCTTGTTGCTCCTCTACGGCCGTCTGATCATGTACGGAGCCGTGCTCAACGTGGTCCGCTACGAGGCCGGAGCCGGCACGGTGACGGTGGAGATCGAGGTGCCCCGCATCGACGGTGAGGTGCCGCTCACCACCAACCGTGGCGGCGCCGTCGAAGAGTCCGTCGAGGCCTCGGTCGACTGAGGCCAGGCCATGGGGCGTGGCTCACCGCCTGCACGAACGGGACCCGGGCGGAAGGAGGCTCAGATGCCGATGACGGGCGGTCGCCCGTGCCCGTCGGCCTCGCACATGGCGAGGTAGAAGTCGCGGATGCCACCGGCGTCGATCACCGTGGTGACGTTGCCCGCCGCATCCAGGTTGAGGTTGGCGCCGTGGATGGTGAAGAACACGTCCGTGATCTCGGTGTTGTCCTCCGGGACGTGGAGGGTGTGCACCGAACCGGCCGGCTCGAACAGGTAGCTGCCGGCCACGTTCACCTCGTCGGGGTACTCCAGGTACTTCCACGAGCCCGACAGGGTGAAGGCGTGGACCACCCCGGTGTGCTTGTGGGTGTCGACCGTCATCCCCGCCTGGAACCGGGTGCGGATCACCCAGAGGCCGGCATCGACGTCGACGTGCAGGAGCTGCAGCGTAGAGCCGTCTCCGAGGTCGACGAAGGGGAGCTCCTCCTCGCGTCGCAGGCTGGCGGTGGGGACGTCGACGGCAGTCATGCGGGCAAGGTAGCGCTGGTCAGGCCGTGCAGCAGACGTGGGTGGTCAGCGGGCCGCCGTTCCACGTGATGGCGTCGATGAAGGCGCGCACGACGTCGAAGGCTTCGCCCCCGGCGTCGGCGTAGGCGCGGTGCAGGTTGAGCACGAGGCGCTCCGCGTCCGCCCACGAGCCGAACTCACCGAGGTCCGTCCGCTGCGCCGCCTCGAGGGGGCCGAGGCCGTCGCGCTGCCCGTCGGCGGCGACGGCCAGCACGAACCGGTAGTACCGCTCGTGGTCGGCCAGCACCCCCGCCAGATCGGCGACGGTCACCACGGGGCCGTGCCCGGGGACGAGGTGCTCGGGCTCGAAGCCGGCCAGCCAGTCGATGCTGCGGAGGGCCCCGTCGACCGAGCCGGCCATCACCAGCGGGGTGAGGCCGTGGAATACCAGATCGCCTGCGAACAGCACCCGCTCCTCCGGCAGCCAGGCGACGAGGTCACCGGTGGTGTGGGCGGCGTAGCCGGGGTGCAGGAGATCGATCCGACGCTCGCCGGTGAAGATGGTGAGGTCGGAGCGGGTGACGATGTTCGGCACCCGGCGCGCCTCCGCTCCCCACACCGGCGTCGGCGTCCACAGCGGGGGGCAGACCTCGATCACGGGGTCGGCGAGCAGGTTCGCCCGCATCCGCTCGTGGCCGATCACGGCCGTCTCGGCCGGGAGCAGCCAGTTCCCGTAGGTGTGGTCGCCGTGCTCATGGGTGTTGGCCGCCACCCGGATCGGCGCCTCATCGGTGGCTGCCCGCACCGCGGTGAGGAAGCGCCGCGTGCGCTCGGCGGTGGCGCAGGTGTCGACGACGATGGTGCCGTCGGCCCCCGCGATGGCGCCCGCGTTGTTGATCCACCACGACCCGTCGGGCTGCACCCAGGCGAACACGCCGTCGACCAGCTCGTGCAGGGCGGCGGCGGCCGGCGTCGGGTCGGGATCGTGGGCGTGGTCGGTGGTCATGGCCGCAGTCCAGCACCTCGCAACATGATGGGGAGACCCACCTGGCGCGGCTGAACGTGAGCCGGCTCCTCGCTCCGATCGACGATCCTCGCATCGCCGAGCTCGTGACCAACCTCGAGCCGATGGTGTCTGCCCGGCCCGAGGGTCAACCGCCTGAGGAGCCGAGCAGCCGGCCGGCCCGCAGCACGGTGACGGGCCCGTCCTCGCTCACGACGATCACGGTGGCCTGCGGGTCGTCGAAGCTGTAGCGACGGGCGGCGGTGTGCCGCATCCCGCCGAGCCCGTCCACCTCGGCCTCGGCCGTTGCGGTCGGCACCAGGCGGACACCGAGCTGGCGGAGCGTGCCGCTGGCGTCGAACACGGCCGCTCCGTCCACCTGGGCCAGCGCGTGGCGCAGGGGCGCCAGACCGGTGGGGCGACGAATGCCTAGCGGCGGGGGCGGCGGCAGCCGGGCCTCCACGGCGGGGCCGGGTTCGTCGTCGGGCCGGTAGATGAGCAGGGCACCGATGCCGTTGGAGCCGAGGTCGTGCACGGCGAACTCGAGCAGGGCGTGCACCACGTCGACGTCGCCGTGGGCGGGGCAGGCGCGGGCGTCGTCGATCCACGCCGACACCGGCGGCTCGTGGTGCCAGGTGAGACCGTGCCAGCGCAGGACGCCCTCGGCATCGGCGACCCGCACCGTGCCGGTGGGGTGACGCTGGACGACCGTGGCGCCAAGCACGTCGGCCAGCACCACGAGGTCGCGCTCCGAGCCGGCCGGTCGGTCGAAGACGGTCCACTCCTCCGGCCCATCGGGTCGCCGGATGATCCAGCTGGATAGCCCGTCGGCGAACCGGCGGATCCCGTCGAGGTCTTCGGGGCGGATCGGGCCGCGCAGGATCTCCAGGCTGGTGCCGGCCGACCACCCGTCGGGGTCCGTGCTCGGAGCGACGAGCACCCCCGAGCTGGCGACACGGCGCTCGTGCACGTGGGGCCGGCGGGCGTGATCGATCTCCTCCACCACCAACCGCCCGGTCGCGTCCGCCAGGTCGAACGCCCGACCGACGTCGTCCCGGAGCTCGTCGACCAGTCGCCGCAGCCGTGCGTCACGCCGTTGGTCCGGTGCGTCCATCGACGCCGAGGCTACCGACGCCTCAACCCGGCGGGCGGCGGTGGACGGACACGGCGTAGTCGCTCTCGGGACCCCACGGCTGACGGTCCCAGGTGCCGAATCGGTCCTCCAGACGCAGGCCGACGGCCGCAGCGTGCTCGTCGTACTCCTCGACGCCGTAGCTGCGTCCGAGGCTGAACCCGGCCACCAGCCGTCCGCCCGGCGCCACGTGCCGTGCCACCCCGGAGACGAGGGCGGCCTCGGTGCCGGGCGGGGTGAACAGCGGGACGTTGCCGGCCATCACCACCAGGTCGAGCTGCCGGCCGAGGTCCAGGGCCGCGAGGTCCGACTCCACCCACGTGAGATCCGGCGCCGCCCGGCGGGCGGTGGCCAGCATGGAGGCGTCGACGTCTGCGCCCACCACGTCAATGCTGTGGCGGGCCAGCTCGATGGCCACCCGCCCGGTACCACAGCCGGCGTCGAGCACCGAGGCTGGCCCGTAGGCCCGGACGAAGGCGGCCTCCCCGTGCACGTCGGTGCCGGCCGCCGCCAGCCGATCGAAGCGCGCCTGGTAGTCGTCTCCCTCCCACGCCATCGAACGCCACCGTAGGTCGACGGGCGGTCCGCACCTTCTCGATGACGGTGCCCGTCCGGGTGGCGGCACCTCCGCACCGATGATCGACTGCTCCTCGGGCCATCACCTCCCGTGCCCCGCCCACCACCGAACGGAGCTCTCGATGATCATCGTGTCCGGACCCATCCACGTGGATCCCGCCGAGCGCGACGCCTACCTGGCCGACTGCACCACGCTCATCGAGCAGGCCCGGCGCGCTCCAGGGTGCCTCGACTTCCACCTGTCGGCCGACCCCCTCGAGCCCGGGCGGATCAACGTCTACGAGCAGTGGGAGTCGGCTGCGGACGTCGAAGCGTTCCGAGGTTCAGGGCCCAGCGAGGAGCAGACGGCCACCATCCGCTCCGCCGCCGTCGTCCAGCACGAGGTGGCCTCCTCCGAGGCGTTGTAGGTCAGCGGCCGGGGTCAGGCACCTTGTTCGAGCGACCGCGGCCTGCGACGCGGGCGCGAGCCTCGCTC
>JBDSUN010000142.1:0-4705 GCA_039927735.1 Acidimicrobiales bacterium
GGCTCGCCCCCCGGCTACGTGGGCTACGAGGAGGGCGGCCAGCTCACCGAGGCCGTGCGCCGCAAGCCGTTCTCCGTCGTCCTCTTCGACGAGATCGAGAAGGCCCACCCCGACGTGTTCAACACGCTCCTCCAGATCCTGGAGGAGGGGCGCCTCACCGACGCCCAGGGCCGGTCGGTCGACTTCCGCAACACGGTGCTGATCATGACCTCCAACCTCGGCACCGCCGACCTGCGCAAGGCCAACCTCGGCTTCGGCAAGGCGGACGAGGCGATCTCCTACGAGCGGATGAAGGAGAAGGTCAACGATGCGCTCAAGCAGCACTTCCGACCTGAGTTCCTGAACCGCATCGACGAGACGATCGTCTTCCACGAGCTGAGCAAGGCCGAGGTCACCGAGATCGTCGATCTCATGATCGCTCGCACCCAGAAGCAGCTGGAGGGCCAGGGCATCGGCATGGAGCTCACGCCCGCCGCCAAGTCGCTCGTCGCCGATCGGGGCTACGACCCCACCCTCGGCGCCCGGCCGCTGCGGCGGGCCATCCAGCGCCTCATCGAGGACGCCCTCTCGGAGAAGCTCCTCTACAAGGAGTTCCACGCCGGTCAGATCATCATCGTCGACGCCGCACCCGACGCCGAGACCGGGGAGATGGCCCTCACCTTCACGGCCATGGAGGGCTTCGAGCCGCCGCCCGTCGAGCTGGCGGAGACCGGTCCGCCCTCGTAGGCCCCGACAGCCGTGAGGGGTCGCCTCCGGGCCGTGTTCGTGGTCGGGCTCCTCGTCCTGGCCTCCGCCTGCCGGCTGGAGCTGGACGTGAACGTGTCCGTCGCCAAGGACGGATCGGGCGCGGTCGAGGTCGTCGTCGGAGTCGACACGGATGGCATCGAGCGCATCGGGGGCGACTTGAGCGCGGTGCTGGAGGTGGATGACCTCATCGAGGCGGGCTGGGTGGTCGAGGGTCCGGACGTCGAGAGCGACGGCTACACCCGCGTCCGGATCCGGCGGGCCTTTGCCGATGCCGGCGAGGCGAACGCCATCTTCACCGACATCGCTGGCGAGACGGGCCCCTTCCAGGACTTTGCCGTGCGGCGGGAGTCGTCCTTCGCCACCACGGCGTGGGGGTTCACCGGCCAGGTGGACTTCAGCGGTGGCCTCGAGGCGTTCGGCGACGCCGATCTGGCTGCCGAGCTCGACGGGCAGCCGCTGGGCCAGAGCGTGGAGGAGATCGAGGCCCAGCTGGGGGAGTCGCTGAGCCGGATCATCCAGGTGCGGGTCGGCGTGCGACTACCGGGCGGGGTGACCTCCAACGCCACCACGAAGGCGGACAACGGAGCCGTGTGGCAGGTGGGCTTCGGCGACGGGCCCGTGGACCTCGATGCCGAGGGCAAGGAGTCGCGCACCACGACCTGGGTCGCAGCGGGCGTCGCGCTCGCCTGTGCGGTGCTCTTGGTGCTCTACGGGCTGGTGCGCCTGGCCACGCGATCGACGGCCAAGCGCCGGGGAAGCGCGGTCAGCTCGGCCGACCCATCCAGCTGAGGGCGACCCCGGCGTACAGGGCGACGCCGGCCGGCATGGCCTCCTCGTCGAGCACCATGCGGTTGGAGTGGTTGGGGGCCACGTCGTGCGGGGCCACGCCCTTGGGTCGCGTGCCGAGGAACGCCATGGCGCCGTTCACCTCCTGGAGGACGTAGCTCCAGTCCTCCGCCCCCATCACGGGGCTGGGCATCTCCAGGGCATGCTCGGCACCGAGGAGCTGTCCCGCGGTGGCCAAGGCGAAGGCCGCCGCGTCGTCGTGGTTCACCGTTACCGGGTAGCCGTGGGTGAGCTCCACCTCTGCGATGGCCCCGTGGGCCGAGGCGATGCCGGTGGCGACGCGCTCGATGTCCTCCATGACCGACTGGCGGGTCTTCTCCGAGACGGCGCGGATGGTGCCCCACAGCGTGGCCGTCTCGGGGATGACGTTGGTGGTGGTACCGGCCCGGATCTTGGCCACGGTGACCACGGCGGGATCGAAGGCGTCGACCCGGCGGGTGACCATGGCCTGCAGGGCGGTGACGATCTCGCAGGCGATCGGGATCGGGTCGGCGGCGTGGTGGGGCATCGACGCGTGCCCGCCCCGGCCCCGTACCGTGATCTCGAGCTCGTCGGCCGATGCCATGAGCGCCTGGCCCTTGGTGGCCACCAGTCCGGACGGGATGGTGGGGGACTGGTGGATGGCGAAGGCCATCGACACCTGCTCGCCGCCGTCGGCGGCGGTGGCCAGCAGCCCCTCCTCCAGCATGAAGCGGGCGCCGTGGTGGCCCTCCTCGCCGGGCTGGAACATGAAGGCCACCCGCCCGGCCAGCCCGCCCCGGCGGGCGACGAGGAGCTTGGCCGCGCCGGCCAGCATGGCCACGTGGGTGTCGTGCCCGCAGGCGTGCATGGCCCCGTCGTTGCGGCTGCCGAAGTCGAGTCCGGTGTCCTCGGGCATGGGCAGGGCGTCCATGTCGCCCCGCAGCAGGACGGTGGGACCGGGCTCGGCGCCGTCGAGCACCGCGATCACCGACGAGGTGGAGGTGCCGGTGGTGATCGTGAGCGGGAGCCCGTCGAGCGCCTCCAGGATGGCGGCCTGCGTGTCGGGCAGGTTCAGCCCGATCTCGGGTCGCTCGTGCAGCCGCCGACGCAACGCCACGGCGCCGTCCAGCTGTGCACCGGCTTCGTCCAACACCCCGTCGAGCACGTCGGTCGTCATGCCGTCGACCGTAGCCCCACGTTCCGGGATCGTCACTCGTCAACCCTGGTTGCCAGCAGCCAGCCTGTCATCTAGGGTTGACGAGATGGCTCGCACTGTGATCGACCAAGACGATCCCGACGGCGTGCTCCGGGAGCTGGCCGAGCTGGTGCGGTCACGGGTGGCGCTGGAACGGCAGGAGGCGACCCTCGTCCGCAAGGCTCGCAACCAAGGCATCGTCTGGGAGCAGATCGCCGCCTCCCTCGCCGTCTCCAAGCAGGCCGTCCACAAGAAGCACCGCAGCGGACGCCGCCTCTGAGCGCGGCGCGCTCAGGTTCGGAGCGGGTTCTCCCACCGGAGGTCGGGGAACCGGGCGAAGTCTGAGTCAGCGCTGCAGAGGGTGAGCCCATGCTCGATCGCGAGGGCGGCGAGCTGCGCATCGGGGACGAGGTTGCCGGTGACGGACGTCAGACCGAGCAGGCGCTCGTAGACGGCCGCGGTGCGCTCGGTGGACGGCGGGATCCACACCGGATCCGCTGCCAGCCAGTCAGCCACATGACTCCAGGCCTCGTCGCTGCGAAGGGGTGCGGCGGCGATGCGCGGGTGGGTGCTGATCCTCAGGAAGGTGCCGATGGTCTGCCAGGCGATGGCCACCCGTCGCTCGCCGTTGAGGATCTCGGTGAGCCACGCCGTGGCTCGAGCGTGGTGCGGGCTTTCGCTGTCGACGGTGTACAGGAGCAGGTTGGCGTCGAGGAGCATCAGTCGTCGTCGAGCATGTCCAGGACCGCTCCGATGTCGGTGACGTCGACCTTCAAGCCGATCGCCGCCGATCGGTGGACATAGGGACGACGCTCGGTCGGTCGGGCGACGCCCTGGCGGATCAGCCGGTTGACGGCCTCGCTCACGCCGATGCCGTCGCGGCGACGCTGCTGCTCGACCAGCGCCGCGGTGTCGTCGTCGAACGTGACGGTGGTGCGCATCGGCCCAGGCTACCCGCATCATGATGCGAGCACAGCCACACATTGATGCTCGTGGGCTGACCCCAGCACACCTCGACCTCGCTCGCCGCCTGCTTCCGACCGAACCCGAACGAGGCGCCGCTGGCGGGGATGCTCCGAGCGGAAGCACGCCTCGAAGTCGCCGTCGGAAGCCATCCGGTGAGAGGACGCCGAAGCGCTCTCTCGGTTGGCATGACGCCTGGTTCAGCGGGTGGGGTCGAGGAGGACCTTGAGGACGCCGTCTTCGTGGGCCTCGAAGATGCGGTAGGCCTCGGCGGCGTCCGACAGGCCCATGCGGTGGGTGAAGACGGCTTCGGGCTTCAGCTTGCCGGACTGCACCAGCGGGAACAGGGCCGGCCAGGTGGTGGGGATGGACGCCAGCGTCACCCGGAAGGTGAGCCGCTTCATCAGCGCCACCGGCACCGGGAACGGAAAGGCCAGGTTGAGGTTCACGCCCACCATGGAGATGGTGCCGCCGGGGGCGGCGCAGAGGATGGCGTCGCTGAGCGTCTGATCGGCGCCCACCGCCTCGATGACGGCGTCGGCGCCCCGGCCGCTGGTGGCCTCGTAGATCTTGGCCACCGCGTTGCCGTCGGTGGCGTCGATGGGCTCGGCGCCGAGCTGCTCTGCGCGCGCCAGCCGATCGGGGACCATGTCCACGGCCAGGATTCGCGCCGGGCCGTAGAGCTGGGCGCACTGCAGGGCGAACACGCCGACCGGACCGAGGCCGATGACGACGACCGTGTCGCCGGGTGTGATGTCGGCCCGCTGGGCCCCGAGGTAGCCGGTGGGGAGGATGTCGGTGAGGAGCACGGCCTGCTCGTCGGTGATGCCCTCGGGGATCTTCACCACCGAGGTGTCGGCGGCGGGCACGGCCACGGCCTCGGCTTGGCCGCCGTGCAGCTCGAGCGAGGTGCCGAACACCTTGGTGCCGGCGTTCAGGCAGACCACGACGTCGCCCGCCCGGCAGGCCGCGCACGTTCCACAGCCGATCACG
>JBDSUN010000143.1:0-5834 GCA_039927735.1 Acidimicrobiales bacterium
CAGCGGATCCACCACCACCTCATCGACGAGCTCGGCCCGATCCTCTACGACAAGCGGCTCTCGGAGGACGACCTTCGGCGCCGCGTCCACGAGCAGCTCCACGCCGCCCTGGCGCAGGAGCGCTCACCGCTCAGTGCTGCGGACAAGGCCCAGCTCATCCAGGACGTCTCCGACGACATCCTCGGCTACGGGCCCATCGACCGCCTCCTGAAGGACGAAGAGGTCACCGAGGTGATGGTCAACGGGCCGGAGTCGGTCTACGTGGAGCGGGCTGGGCGCCTCGACCGCACCAGCGCCAGCTTCGTGGACGAGACCCACCTCCGCCGCATCATCGACAAGATCGTCAGCCAGGTGGGTCGTCGCATCGACGAGGCCACCCCGATGGTGGACGCTCGTCTCCCCGACGGATCTCGCGTCAACGCCGTCATCCACCCCCTCGCCATCGGCGGACCCTTCCTCACCATCAGGAAGTTCTCCAAGGACCCGTTCCAGATCGACGACCTGATCCGCTTCGGCACCCTCAACGCCCACGCCGCCCGGTTCCTGCAGGCCTGCGTGGTCGGTCGCCTCAACGTGATCGTCTCCGGCGGCACGGGCACCGGGAAGACGACCACCCTCAACGTGCTGTCGTCGTTCATCCCCACCGACGAGCGCATCGTCACCATCGAAGACGCCAAGGAGCTCCAGCTCCACCAGGACCACGTGCTGGCCATGGAGGCCCGCCCGCCGAACATCGAGGGCAAGGGTCTCGTCGCCATCCGCGACCTCGTGCGCAACGCCCTGCGGATGCGCCCCGATCGCGTGGTGGTGGGGGAGTGTCGCGGTGGCGAGGCGCTGGACATGCTCCAGGCCATGAACACCGGTCACGACGGCTCGATTACCACCATCCACTCCAACAGCCCGCGCGACACGCTGTCGCGCATCGAGACGATGACCCTCATGGCCGGCTTCGACCTGCCCGTGCGCGCCATCCGAGAGCAGATGGCCTCGGCCCTCGACCTCATCGTGCACCTCAGCCGCTTGCGGGACGGCACCCGCCGCATCACCCACGTGACCGAGGTGCAGGGCATGGAAGGCGACGTCATCACGTTGCAGGACATCTTCCTGTTCGACTTCGGCATGGGCATCGACGAGCACGGCCGCTTCAAGGGTCACCTCAAGGCCACCGGCACGCGACCCAAGTTCTCGGAGAAGCTGGCCGACGTCGGCATCCGCCTCGGACCGGAGGTCTTCCAGCCTGAGGCCTTTGCCCGCCGGTCCCAGGGGGCGGGCTGATCATGCGCCGCCTCGCCGCCGCCCTCGGCGCCACGCTCGCCTTCGCCGCCCTCGCCGTCGGCGGGTCGACCGCCGCCGGGGCCCAGGATGACGATCCCGCCATCAGCATCCGGGAGGTGGACGCCAACGACCCCGCAGCGGTGGACGTCACGTTCTTCTACTCCGGAGAGCGCGACGACCTCGCCGACCTGACCCTGCGGGAGGGCGGCGAGCTCATCGACGCCTCCTCGGCGGTCCCCTTCGACGACTCCCGCTCGCTGGGTGTCGTCCTGGTGGTGGATGCCTCGACGTCGATGGAGCGCGGGGCGCTGATCGAACGGGTGCGGGAGGCAGCCAAGGCCTTCGTGAACGCCAAGGCGGTCACCGACCAGATCGCCATCGTCACCTTCAACCGTGAGGTACGGGTGGTGCAGGACTTCACCACGGACGAGGCGGTGCTCAACGACGCTCTCGACGGGATCGCCCTCGAGGACGACACGTCGCTCTTCGATGGCATCGTCCGCGCCGCCGAGCTCTTCGACGAGTCGACGCTGCAGCCGAACCTGGTCGTGTTCACCGACGGGGAGGACACCACCTCCGTCGCCGATCCAGGTCGCGCCCAGGCGGCGGTCACCAACGCCGGGGGCGCGCTCTTCGCGGTAGGTGTGGAGAACCCTGGCTTCGCCGTCCTCTCGGAGATCGCCAAGGCCACCGGAGGCTCGGCGACGGTGGCCGACGACCCCGCCGGCGTCGGTGCGCTGTTCGAAGGCGTGCAGGCCACCCTGCGCCAGCAGTACGTCGTCACCTACCCGTCCGAGGCCACGAGCGGCGCCGTGCCGATCCAGCTGGCGGTCGGCTCCGACACGGCCACGGCGGAGTTCGTGGCCGGCAGCACCCAGGAGGGCGCGGCGTCCTTGCGCCCGCAGGTCGTGGAGAAGCCGTCGGGGCCGTCCTTCTTCCGCTCGTCAACCGGCTTGCTGGTGGCCCTCACCCTGGCGGCGCTGGCAGCGGTCGCGGCCGTGTTCAGCGTCGGTAGCTCCTTCTTCGGCAGCGAGAGCAACCTCGGCCAAGCCCTCCGCCCGTACTCCGAGGGCTTCGTAGCCGGGCCGGACGCCGACGACGATGACGACGGCAAGGGCCAGAGGATGGCCCAGACCCCGCTGCTGCAGCGAGCCGTCGAGGCCACGGGCGACTTCGCCCAGCGTCAGGGCTTCCTCGTCAAGGTGGAGGGCATGCTCGAGCGGGCCAACCTCCCCCTCCGTCCCCCTGAGGCCATCTTCTTCTACGCCGTCGGCGTGGTCCTGCTGGCGATCCTGATGTTCGCCATCGCCGGCAGCCCCCTCGCTGCACTGATCGGCGTCGTGCTCATCGCGATCATCCCACCCGCCATCCTCTCCTTCCTCGCCAACCGTCGTCGCAAGCAGTTCGAGTCCCTGCTGCCCGACACCCTCCAGCTCCTCGCCAGCACCCTCCGGGCCGGCTATTCCCTGATGCAGGGCGTGGAAGCGGTGTCGACAGAGGTGTCCGAGCCGATGGGAAAGGAGCTTCGGCGAGTGGTCACCGAGGCCAGGCTCGGTCGCCCCCTCGAAGAGGCCCTCGACGGCGTGGCCTCACGGATGGAGTCGGGCGACTTCGACTGGGCCACCATGGCGATCCGCATCCAGCGAGAGGTCGGCGGCAACCTCGCCGAGCTCCTCATGACGGTGGCGGACACCATGACCGAGCGGGAGCGCCTTCGTCGTGACGTCAATGCCCTCACCGCCGAGGGCAAAGTGAGCGCCATCGTCCTGGGTCTCCTGCCGGTCGGCCTCGGACTGTTCATCTACGGAGCCAACCCGGGCTACCTCGATCCGCTGTTCGAGGAGAGGGGCGGCCAGATTCTCCTCGGGGTGGCCTGCGCCCTGATGGCGGGCGGGTTCCTCTGGATGAGGAAGATGATCGAGATCGAGATCTGATGCGGAGGAGTCCATCATGTTGATGATCGCCGTCGTGGGGGTGGGCGCTGCGTTGGCGCTGACGCTGTTCGCCCTGCTCAGCCAGGCGGAGGAGAAGGCCGTGGTGCGGGCCTCGTTGCGCCAGCTGGACGACTACGAAGTGGAGTCCGTGCGGGAGCGGGAGCTCCTCGTGCCCTTGCGAGATCGAGCGGTGGCCCCGCTCCTCGCCGGTTTCGCCGGTGTGGGGAAGCGCTTCACCCCAGTGGGCTACATGGACCAGGCCCGCAAGAAGCTGGTGTCATCTGGCAAGGGCGACCAGGAGTCGCTCGACCGCTTCCTCGCCATCCGGGTGCTCACCGTCGTCGCCGCGCCGGTGGCCGGGTACCTCACCTATACGTACATCCCGGTGAGCGGCTTAGCGCAGCTGATGGCCTCTCTGCTGGTGGTGGCGGTCTTCGTGGCCGGGCCCGACGCCATCCTGAGCCGGAAGGTGGAGGAGCGGGCGTTCGAGCTCAGGCGCAAGCTGCCCGACGTGATGGACCTCTTGGTGATCAGCGTCGAGGCCGGGCTGGGCTTTGAGCAGGCCCTGGATCGCACCTGCGCTGCAGTCCCCGGTCCTCTCACGCAGGAGTTCTCCCGGATGTTGGGCGAGGTCCGTGCCGGCGCCAGCCGGTCGGACGCCATGCGAGCCATGGACAACCGCACCAACATCCCCGAGATCCGCTCCTTCGTGCTGGCCATTCTCCAGGCCGACACCTTCGGCGTGTCGATCGGCCGGGTGCTCCGAGCCCAAGCCGACGAGATGCGCATCAAGCGTCGTCAGCTCGCCCAGGAGCGGGCCGCCAAGGCGCCCGTCAAGATGCTCATCCCCATGGTGTTCTGCATCTTCCCCGCGTTGTTCGTGATCGTCCTCGGACCCGCCGCCCTCAGCATCGCCGACGCGTTCTAGACCGCCAATGGCCCAGGTCATCACTGGAGCGGCGCGGGGTCGGGTGTCGTGGGGTGCTGCCGGTGGCATGTGCATCCTGGCCGCCGGGATGGCCGTGGGCCTCCGTCCGCTGGCTGACAACTCGTTCTTCACCCATCTCGCAACGGGTCGGATCATTCTCGACGACGGAGCGGTGCCGTCCGTCGACCCCTACACCTTCACCGCCCAGGGCGACCCCTGGGTCGTCCAGAGCTGGCTGGCGTCGCTGCTCTACGGCGTGGTGGAGCAGCTCGGCGGCTCCACCGGGCTACGGCTGCTCATGGGGACGGTGGCGGCGGCGCTCGCCCTGTTGGCGTGGAGGCTCACCCGGCCGGCCGAGGGTGTGGTCATCCGAATCGCGTTGGCCGGTGTCGCAGTGGCGGTAGGTGCCGAGTTGTGGGCCGAACGACCCTTCATGCTGGGTCTGCTGGCCCTCGCCACCGTGGCGATTGCGGCCGACGACGGGCTCGACCCTCACTGGCTGGTGCCTGTGGGTTGGCTGTGGGTCAACGTCCACGGGTCCTTTCCCCTCGGGCTCGTGTACCTGCTCGTCCTCCTGCTCGGGCGGCGGCTCGACCACGCCGCCCCGGGACCGGAAGCGAGCTGCTTGAAATGGCTGATCGTCGGCATCGCACTCGGCGCCGTCAACCCCGTCGGTCCGAGGCTGCTGGTGTTCCCCGTCGAGCTTCTCCAACGCCAGGACGTCCTCCGGAACGTGGTCGAATGGAGGTCTCCCGGCTTTGAGGGCGCCAGCCAGCGGCTGTTCCTGTTCCAGCTGGCTGCGTGCATCCTCCTGCTCGTGCGACGCCCGAGCTACCGAAGCGGTTTGGTGATCGTGGTGTTCGCCACCGCAGCACTCCTGGGCGCTCGCAACCTGCCCGTGGCGTCGATCCTCCTGCTCCCCGTCATGGCTAGCGCCGCCCCTGCGCTCGGCTCCCTCCGCTCCTCGGGGCGCGATCGGACGGCTCGGATGCTCGCGGCGGCGGGGTTGGCGGGCCTCGTCCTGGTGGTCATGAGCCGCCTGCGTCAGCCGGACTTCGACCTGAGGAGCTACCCGGTGGATGCGCTGGCGCACTTGGAGGAGGCCAGCGTGGTCTTGGAAGCCCACCGCCTCGCCACCCCGGATACCGCCGGCAACCTTCTCGAGCTTCTGTACGGTTCTGGCGAGCGTGTCTTCTACGACGACCGCTTCGACATGTTCCCGGACGAGGTGTCGGCGGCGCACCTGTCCCTGGTGAGGGCCGACACCGGGGTTCGGGACGCTCTGGCCGGCCACGACATCGATCTGGTCCTGTGGACCCGCCGGGGGTCGCTGGTGCAGCGCCTGTCGGTGGACCCCGCCTGGCGGGTCATCTACAGCGACGAGCAGTGGACGACTCTCTGTCGACGGGGCGCCGAGCTCGGCGGCGATCTTGGACGGTGCTGAGAGACAAAACGACGACGGGGACGGGCTGAGCCCGTCCCCGTCCCCGTCGCTCGTAGTTCGAACTGCGGCTAGTTGATTTCCTTCGCCGTCGAGGAGAAGGTCGAGGAGGCGTTGTCGCCGAGGAGGCTGACCGCCACGATGCAGATGACCGCGATGAGGGCCACGAGGAGTGCGTACTCCACGAGAGCGGCGCCGCGCTCGGAGTCGTCGAAACGGGCCCGGAGCCAAGCGGCGAGGAACTCGTAGGTGCTGA
>JBDSUN010000144.1:0-6318 GCA_039927735.1 Acidimicrobiales bacterium
GGGCCGTGCGGGAGGGCCGGCTCGACGGCATCGACGACGGCCTGCCCCTGCTCCCCCTCGAGCGGCGGGACCAGTGGTCCACGTGGCTCGACGAAGCCCGCACGCGCCCGCCCGCCACCTTCACGCCCAACGGCTACGTGGTCACCGCCCTCCAGGCGGCCCTCGCCGCCGTCCACCAGACGCCGGTCCCCGACGACGAGCCCTGTCGACACCTGCGGGACGCGCTCGTCGCCGCGGTGCGGATCGGCAACGACACCGACACGGTGGCCGCCATCGCCGGGACGCTCCTTGGCGCCCGGTGGGGGCAGAGCGCGGTGCCGCTGCGGTGGCGGGCCCTGCTCCACGGCTGGCCTGGCTGGACCGCCAACGACGTCACCCGCCAGGCGATCCTCGCCGCCAACGGGGGCCGGCCCGACGCCCATGGCTGGCCCTTCGCGGCCAGCCTGCTCCCCCACTACGAAGCTCACTGGTCCATCGCACCCGTGCTCGTCAGGCTCGACGACGACCCCGGTGTCCTCCTCGGCAACGTGTTCAGCCTGGCGGGCGTCACCGGCGTCGACGAGATCGTCTCGCTCTGCCGCATCGGCAGCGACGACCTGCCCGCGGGCGTGCGGGCCCACCACCTGCACCTGATCGACACCGACCGCGAGAACCCCAACCTCAGGTTCCTGCTCCGTGACGTGGCGGAGACCATCGCCGCATGGCGGGACGACGGCCGCACGGTCCTCGTCCACTGCGTGGCCGCCGAGAGCCGCACCCCTACCGTCGGCGCCGCGTACCTCGCTCACCGCCTCCGCATCAGCGGATCGGCCGCCTTCGACCGCGTCCTCCAGCAGCTGCCCCGCTCTCGCCCCAGGCCGGAGTTCAGGAAGACCATCCAGGCCCTTTGGCCCTGAGCCCGACCGGCTCTGTTGCGTTGAGCGATCGGGTCCGCGCTCGAGCCACCGTGGATCCGGCCCGGGGTGTCAGATGGCGAGGGCGAGTTCGTCGAAGGCGGCGGCGACGCGGAGGCGGCGGGTGGTGGCGTGCGTGCCGAGTTCGTAGTGACCGCGGCGGAGGTTCTGGATGAACGCGTGGCCCGAGATGATCACGCTGGCCGTGTGATTTCGTTTGAGGCCGCGCATGGGTCGAAGCCGGGCCTTGAGTCGCCCGTGGTCGGCTTCCACACGGTTGTTGGCGTACTGGGCGGTGTCGTGGTGGGCGGCGGGGAGGAGCTCGTCGATCACCCGGGCAAGTGTCCAGGCTCGATCGGTAGTCACCTCGACCGGTTCAGGATTCGGTAAGGGCGCTGGTGCCCAGTCCCTGGGCGTGTAGCGGAGGACCTAGCGGCCGTGTCCCTTAGCGGGCAGTAAGTGCCACCTCGTCACGGCGTGAGTGGTGCCCCCTGATCCGGCGTTCTGGGGCGCCCGCAAAGGGCCTTCTGGTTGATGGCGATGTCTGTAGTCGCCGTCAGCGTTGGCCCTCTACCGTGGCGTGATGACAGATCTTGAGGCCGAGATTGGGAGGTTGTGGATCGACCGGGAGCGCTGGGAGGCTGCCGACGACCAGGCGATGAGCGTGGTCCGAAGGGCCATCAACCTGCTCGACACCGGCCAGGCCCGAGTCGCTGAGGTCATTGACGACAACGTGGTCGTTCATGAGTGGCTGAAGCGGGCGTTGTTGCTGTACCTCGTCGGCGCCCCGATGGAGACCAGCCAGGTCGGCCCCTTCGAGATCTCTGACCGAGTACCACTGAAGTCTGGCTTGGCGGATGCTGGGGTCCGCGCTCTCCCCGGTTCAATCGTTCGCTGGGGCGCGTTCATCGGGAGCAACAGCGTGCTTATGCCGAGCTTCGTCAACGTCGGTGCGCGGGTAGGTACCGGAACAATGATCGATACCTGGGCCACGGTCGGCTCGTGCGCGCAGGTGGGCAACAACGTCCACATCTCCGGCGGCGTCGGTCTTGGTGGAGTCCTGGAACCGCCTCAAGCCGCGCCTGTGATCATCGAGGACGATGCCTTCGTCGGGAGTCGGTCCATGGTCACCGAGGGCGCCAGGGTTGGGCCCGGCGCGATGCTCGGAGCAGGTGTGGTCCTGAACCCTTCGATCCCGGTCATCGACGCTGAGACCGGCACAGAAGTAGGCCGAGGCATCGTGCCTCCCTGGTGTCTCGTCATCAACGCGACCCGGGCCCGGGACTTTCCCGGCGGGACCTTCGGCCTGCCGTGCGCTCTCATCATCAAGCGCTTCACCGAAGGCGAACGCCACGACAAGGCGAGACTCAACGATCTGCTCCGTCACCACGGAGCGTCGCTGTAGCGCCGGTAGGGGACGCGGCATAACTGCCAGAAGCAGCCACCGCCCTCATCGGGCAGACTGCACCCGTGCTCCGGTGCACGAGAGTCGTTGGCGTCCTAACCCGCAGAGCCCTCGTTCTCCTCGTACTGCTCTCAGGTGCCTGCTCGGTTGGCGAGGCGGACGCCTACCGCCCCACCGGTGCACAGCTTCGGGAACTTCGCGTGATGTGTGAGGAACACCTCAGCGGCCTTCCTCCTGCGGAGCGACCCCGATTGGTGTCGGACTACCAGGTCGAGGGCGTGGACCCAGAGGGACTGCCGATCGGCCCAGAGATGTGCGGGGGCGTGGTGATAATCGATGCATTCGGTAGTTCGTGCCCAGACCTTGCCGCGTTGACAGCATCGTGGAAGCACTTCTACACGGAAGGTGGGGAACCTGAAGCACTGTGCGAGTCGAATCTCGACCCTGCCCCTTAACTGCCAGTAATCGACGCGTCGGCTGGCCTCAGCGAGCAAGGTGTGCGTA
Organism: Acidimicrobiales bacterium; assembly: GCA_039927735.1. Taxonomy (GTDB): domain Bacteria; phylum Actinomycetota; class Acidimicrobiia; order Acidimicrobiales; family VFJN01; genus VFJN01. The sequence goes on from JBDSUN010000144.1 coordinate 2,803, forward strand.
TGGAGACCGCCGACCTGCGGGCGCTTGTCGCGGCGTACGAGCGACGCGAGGAATTGCTTCTGACCATCTGCGGTGCGGCGAGCCGATCCGAGGCGCGTGCTCGATTGACAGCCCAGCACGGACTGTCGGAGGTCGTTGCGGAGCATCTACTCGACGCTCGGATAGGCAGTCTCGTAGCGGGCGCCATCGCAGACCTCGGTGACTCCGCCGCCCAGGCCGAGGGATCTTGACCCTCATCTGCCGGTAAGCGACGCGTCGGGCGGGCATCGCCGGGCAGGATGCCCGGCACTCGCAGCGCCTTCATCCCAGGATCGGGGACGGTCCCATGTCGAGCCAACATGACGGCACCGACAGGACCGGCAATCGGGCGGGTCGTCGGCTGCATCGCAGGTGTCGGGCACTTCTGCTCCAGTTACAGGAAGTCGGCGAAGCGCGGAACTCCGTCCTCCAAGGGGACGCGGGCACCATTCGCGGCAAAGCTGATTGCGTGGTACCAGCCGGCGAGTAACAGCAGGTCGAGGATCTGCTCAGTGCTGAGAGTGCGGGAGAGCGAGGTCCAGGTCTCGTCACTGAGATCTGCATTGTCGTGGAGCTCGTCAACGGCGCGGAGGAGGATGGCCTCTTCGCTGGTCCAGCAGGCGTTCTCGGGAGCTCCGTGCGTGAGCGACTTCACCTGATCCGGCGAGAGATCGACGCGGTCCGCGAAGAAGGCGACGTGCACTCCCCACTCGTACTCGCAGCCGCACCGGGCCGTGACCCGGTCGATGACCAACTCGCGTTGGCGCATCGACAGGGACAGCCGCTTGGAGAGCTCGTAGCTACCCCAGCCACCCATTGCCTGGGCCATGGGCATGTTGTGCGCAAAGGTTCGGAACAGCGCGATGGGCGGTGCCCCGGCGGGCATCATCTTCGCGAGTTGGGCGTCGACGTCGGGGTCGTAGGGCGCAACAAGGGGTTCGATGCGGGTATGGGACAGGGTGAGACCTCCGATCGGGTACGTTTCGGGAATCGAAACGACTCGCCGACACCATAGCCACAGTGTTTCGAATATCGAAACGCAAGGCGTTGCGTAGTGGCGGCCGCTCACCAGCCCGGGCCGGGTGTTCCCGTCCGTGGCTCGTCGACGGGGCGGCCGGTCATGGCGGCACTCGACCTCTTCGGTCGGCGGTGGTCGCTGCGGATTCTATGGGAGCTCCGAGACGGTTCGGTGGGCGCTCGGGCGCTTATCGAGCGCTGCGAGGGGATCTCGTCCAGCGTCCTCTACGCGCGGCTTCGCGAGCTGTTGGGGGCGGGGATCGTCGCCAAGGATCCTGCCGGCGACTACGAGCTGACCTGGCTCGGCCAAGGGCTCGGTGTTGCGCTTGCCCCGCTCGATGCTTGGGCGCAGGAGTGGGCGTCGGAGCCCAAATTCTCCCGTCTATGACTGCTCCTAGATACCAGTAGAGGACGCGGCATATCTGCCGGACCGCCCACTTCGGGGGCAGAGTGTGACCATGGGCGCCACGAGAAGGTCGGCCGTCATCGTCGTGTCACTGGTCTTGTTGGGCGCCGTCGGTTTCGCCTTGGCCGTTCTCGTCATCGAAGACGACCATCCCATCGAGCCGTCACAGAGCTTCCCGCCCGGTACGATCACTGCCCCCCCGCGGACGAGGCCGACTGCGGTGAATACACATGGGGCACGGACCGGCAGCTCCGGGAGACGGAGAAGGACGCCTTTGAGCGGGAGCATCGGTGCTTCATGGAAGCCCTCGCCGCTGGCACGCCTGCGGTCCTGGTGGAGCACAGCTACACCACCGAGGGCGATCCGATCCGTCAACAGATCCGAGTCATCGCATCCAACCAGTTCGAGCTCACGTACGACGCCACTCGCGACAACTTCGGCTCCGGAACTCTCGACACGGTCCGGTGCTCAGTGTTCGCGATTGACCATTCCAGCATTCAGGCGAGCCGCTGCGACCTGCCCGACGACTGACCCACTTCTGCCGGGATGCCCGCCGGTTCGGGCAGAGTGGCCCGGTGCGCCATCGCAAGGGTCCGACGTGAGCTGGAGACGCCTAGTCCACGTCCAAGACGGCAAACGGATCATCGACTGGCCTCGATTCATCGTCGTGCTGCTGGGTGTGTGGGCCGTCCTCGGGGTCCTCGAAGCCATCATTCCCAGTCCGTGGTTCTGGGTTGGCCTAGCGATCGGCGCTCCCGCGTTCATGGCATTTGGACGTGTACTTGAGGCGGAGGCACTGACCGGGGCGACCGGTCTCCCGCCCATGTCCCAGATCTGTCGGAGTGACGCAGCGGGCGCCTTGCGATCGCGGGCGCGTCAGAACGGGCGCTATGCCCGCCGATTAGCCGACGCCCACGAACGGGGCGCTTGACAAGGCGGCTTCGGACTGTGCCTCCTTGGCCCGCTGCGTAGACCGCTTGACCTCGCTTCCAGGTCCCGTGGCTATGGCCGCAGGGGGACAGGCAGATCTGTCCGCTCGTCAAGGATGACGCGGTCACCGATGGGCTCGTCGAAGCCGAGGAGCAACTCCGTGGTCTCCCCCGATAGGCAGTCCTCGTTCTCGACGGGGAGCTTGACGGTCACCGAGATCCGAATGGTCGTCGCATCGCTGGGGAAGCTCGGCTCTGGCTCTCCGCCGCAACTGAACACCGTGAGAATCATGTTTCGGCCATCAGGGTTCACTTGCACGTCGCGAATGCCCGCGATCTTGTCCTCCACTCCTTTGCGGCGGTCGACCTCGGCGTGGAACGCCTGTTGCTCGCTCTCGATCCGCCGGGTATCGGTAAGCAACGTGCCATCGGAGGCGTACGCAGCGAGGAACGGTGTCCTGGGTGGGCGTTCTGGAACCACCCCGTCGGCGTCTTCGATCACGAAGAACCGCAGCCGCGGGAAGGCGGCGTTCGCAATGGTCTGCACGCTGACGGTCTCCGAGTCGCGGACCCAGTCCACACGCGCCACCTCAGCCCGGGTGACGCCCAGAAGGTAGGCCTTCGGAGTCGGGTCCTCCGGATCGAACCCGACACCCGAAAAGCTGAGAGCGCCCATCGCCAGCGGGTCGGCTGACGACGCACTTCCTGCTCCTGTGCTCGGGTCGGTGGTACGCAGGATGAGGGCGTTCGGGGCCGACTCGACCGACATGACGTGGCCATCGAACACCACCAGCTCGGTCGACGGCACGACCGGCAGGGGTTCGTCAACGAGTGGGGTCAGCGGATCGAAGCCGTACCTCGGGGTTGGCGCAGAGGTGGTGGGGGCCGACGGCGCCTCCGTGACCACTCTCTCGCTATCGGTGACATTCGAGACGGCTATCGCGAGCAGGCTCGTCGCAACAATCGATCCGACGGCGCCCCCCGCACGGCGGCGGCGGCGACGACCTCGGGCCCTCGCCCGAACTTGAGACAGGGCAAGGGCCTCGTCGGCGTCGCCGACGGGCGTGCGGAGCAGGGCGTCCCGGATCTCCGAGCCCAGCAGGTCATCCGGTTGTGACATCGTCGGCCTCCGTGGTCATGGCTGTG
>JBDSUN010000145.1:0-12545 GCA_039927735.1 Acidimicrobiales bacterium
GGCGGAGGCGCGGCGGCTGGTGGCCGAGCCCGACATCGTCGTCCCGGTGGTGCACGAGGACGAGCACCTCCTGGTGATCGACAAGCCGGCTGGCCTCGTGGTGCATCCGGGGGCGGGCCAACCGACCGGCACCCTCGTGCACGGCCTCCTGGCCTGCTACCCCGAGCTGCTCGGCGTCGGCGTCGACCCGATCCGCCCCGGGATCGTCCACCGCCTCGACAAGGGGACCTCAGGCCTCCTGCTGGTGGCCCGCACGCAGGTCGCCTACGAGGCGCTGGTGGCCGCACTGGCCGCTCGCAGGGTGCATCGCCGCTATCGGGCGCTGGCGTGGGGCGCGTTCGACGCGCCACGCGGCCTGATCGACGCCCCCATCGGGCGCTCCACACGCGAGCCCACCCGCCAGGCGGTCGACGAGCGGGGCAAGGAGGCCCGCACGCGCTACGAGGTGCTCCACACCTTCGTCGAGCCGGTGGCGGTCACCGAGCTGGCCTGCACCCTCGAGACCGGCCGCACCCACCAGATCCGGGTCCACCTGCGCTCCATCGGCCACCCGGTGGTCGGCGACGCCCGCTACGCCGGCGCCCGCCAGTCCCTCCCAATGGGCCGGCCCTTTCTCCACGCCGAGCTGCTCGAGCTGGCCCATCCGGTGACGGGCGAACCCGTGTCGTTCGCGTCGCCGTTGCCCGGCGACCTCACCACCGTCCTCGCCACCCTCACCCCGCTGGAGGAGTGAACGCGACCTCGAGCTCGGGTTCTGGCCAGTCCGCCTGGCCGCGGGACATGGCGGCGATGTCGGCGAGGGTGAAGCTGTCGAGGTGGTTGCGGATCCGGCTGCTGATGCCCGCCCACACCGCCAGCAGGACGCACTGGCCCTCGTGGTCGCAGGCACCGTCCTGGTGGGGCTCGCCGAAGTCGCCCAGGGCGATGGGACCGTCGACGGCCGAGACGATCTCACCCAGGGTGATGAGGGCAGGCTCGCGAGCCAGCGTGTAGCCGCCGCCGACACCCCGCTTGGAGCGGACGATGCCGGCCCCCTTGAGGGCGAGGAGGATCTGCTCGAGGTAGGGCTGGGGGAGGGCGGTGCGCTCCGCGATGTCGCGCACGGAGGTGGGCCCCGACTCGTCGGGGTGGAGGGCGAGGGACAGCAGGGCACGGCTGGCGTAGTCGCCCCTGGTGGAGACCTTCACGTCGTGGACTGTAGGGCCTGCTACTAACGTCGGGACGCTCTCCGACTGACCCATGTCCGACCTTCCGCTCCTCCCCGCCTACGACGCCGGTTGCATCACGAACGTGGTGCCCGCCCTGTTGCGCCCTGCCGACACCACCCCGTCCTGGCTGCCGACCGTGGCGGTCGAGGCCGACCGTGTGGTGCTCCTCGTCGTGGACGGCCTCGGCTGGACGCAGATGCAGGGTCGCCTGCGCCTGGCTCCGGCGCTCGCCGGTCTGGAGGGCGGGTCGATCACGACCGTGGCACCGAGCACGACGGCGACGGCCCTGACGTCGATCAGCACCGGCCTGCCGCCGGGTCAGCACGGCGTGATGGGCTACCGGATGGCCGTGCAGGGCGACGTGCTCAACGTGCTGCGCTGGACCACCGATGCGCGGGACGCCCGCCGCACCATCGTTCCGGGTTCGGTGCAGCCGCACGCGGCCTTCGACGGGCAGCGGCCTCCCGTGGTCACCCGCGCCGAGTTCGCCGGCTCCGGGTTCACCGCCGCCCACCTCGATCAGGTCCGGTTCACGGGCTACCGAACCCTGGGCACGCTCACCTCGGAGGTCGTCCGCCACGCTCGCGCCGGCGAGCCGTTCGTCTACGCCTACTACGAGGGCCTGGACAAGGTCTCCCACGAGTACGGGCTCGGCGCGCAGTACGACGAGGAGCTCCGTTGGATCGACCACCTCGTGGCCACTCTCCTGGAGTCGCTGCCCACCGGCACTGCGCTGGTGGTGACGGCCGACCACGGCCAGGTGGAGACCGGCGACGACGTGGTGGAGCTGCCCGGCGACGTCCTCACCCATGTGGCCATGCAGTCGGGCGAGGGACGGTTTCGGTGGTTGCACGCCCGGTCGGGACGTACGAACGACCTGTTCGACGCCGCCGAGGGACGCTTGGGGGAGCGCGCCTGGGTGCGGACGCGGGAGCAGGCCATCGCCGAGGGCTGGTACGGCCCGGAGGTCACCGATGCGGCCGCCGCCCGCCTGGGTGACGTCCTGCTGGCGGCCAAGGGCACCGTCGCCTTCCACGACCCGGACGACACCGGCCCCTACGTGCTCCTCGGCCGTCACGGTTCCCTCACCCCCGACGAGATGCTGGTGCCGCTCCTGGTGGGCGTGGCCGGCTGAGGGGCGCCCACGGGTAGGTTGGCCGCCATGTCCGAGACGCCCCCCTCCGACCCGTCCGACCAGGCCGCCACCGAGCTGCTGGTGCCTGCAGTGGTGCCGGAGGCGAGCGAGGAGCCCAGCGAGGCGGTGTCGTCACCCGGCAAGGTGATGCGCATCGGCTCGATGATCAAGCAGCTCCTCGAGGAGGTGCGCCAGACCGAGCTCGACGAGCCCAGCCGCGAGCGCCTGCGCGAGATCTACGACACCTCCATCACCGAGCTGTGCTCGTCGCTGTCCCCCGACCTCCAAGAGGAGCTCGGCCGCCTGGCGCTGCCCTTCGAGCCCGACACCGCCCCGACCGGGCCGGAGCTGCGGATCGCCAAGGCCCAGCTGGTCGGCTGGCTCGAGGGCCTCTTCCACGGCATCCAGGCCACCCTCTTCGCTCAGCAGATGGCCGCCCGCCAGCAGCTCGAGCAGATCCGGGGCCAACTCGGCCCAGGCGCCCAGATCCCCGGCCAGCCAGGGCCGCCGCAGCAGGAGGGCCAGGAGAGCCCGATGCCCGGCACCTACCTGTAGGAAGCCCTTGGGCTACGGCGGGGGCGTGGGGGCAGAGGCGCGCGCGCCGGAGCCCCCAACCTGCGAAGGTGCGGATTGCCGTGCATGAGCGACAGGCAGGCAGGGCGGCGAAGCCGCAGAGCAGTGGCTCGATCCCGACGCAGTCCAGTCGGGATCGACTAGGGACCAAGCAGCAGGGTGCCCTCGACGGCATAGGTGCGGCCGGCGTCGAGCCGGAGCTCGAACTCATCGGTGACGGTGTCTCCCGCGTCGATCTCGCCGATGTCGATCGGGATGGCGACGTCGTCGAGACGGATCTGCACCGAGCCGCGCCACCCGTAGTCGCTGTTGTTTGTGATCCCGACGACGACGTCGGCCAGGCCCTTGGCCTGGCTCCCCACCGTGAGGTCGAGCGTCAGGCCGCCGCACAGCTCGCTCGTCGGTACCGAGCCGTCGGGGTTGCGGGTGAGGACGGCGGAGGAGGAGACGATCGGTGGCCCGACCTCGGGAACCTCGATGCTGAAGGGCGTGTCGTTGCGCCCCTGGCAGCTGAGGATGTGGGTCAGGCCGCGCAGCGATGAGGTGCCGATCGGGATCAGCATCACGGCCAAGAGGCCGATGAACGCAACCTGGGCGCGCAGCGCTGACGGCATGGGCTCACCCTAAACCCGGGTGAGGGCGTACGGATGGGTACGCTGCGGATCCGTGGCTGCAACCTTCTCCGGCCGGTTGTCGAAGCTGGGCTACACCAAGGCCCGACGGTTGCTCGTCCTCACCGGCCTCATCATCCTGGCCGTGGTGGCCTGGGTCATCTATGTCCGGCGGGTCGATGGCATCGAAGTGGCGGCCACGCTGCTGTTCGTGCCGATCTTCCTGGCCTTCGTCTTCCGGGGGGTGGTGGGCGGGGTGGTGGTGGCAGTGGCCGCCATCGGCGTCTACACGGCGCTGCGCTACCCGGCCATCGACGCCATCGGCGCCAGCGAGTTCACCGGCCTCATCACGTCCCGAGCGGCCGCCTACCTGATCTTCGGTGCCGTGGGAGGCTGGTCCACCCAGGTCCTCGAAGGCTCCCTCGAGAAGCTCGAGCTCTACGACGAGGTCGACGACGAGACCGGGCTCCACAACTCCCGGCACCTGCTCCGGCAGACTGACCTCGAGCTGGCGCGGGCCCGTCGGTACCAGACGCTGTTCTCGCTGGTCGTGCTCGACCTCCCGTCTGGCTCCCTCAACGCGCTCCGGGCCCGCCAACGGCGAGCCTTGCTGCGCGACCTAGGGCGGCAGCTGCGCGAAGGGGTCCGCACGGTCGACCACGTCGTCCACGCTCGCGATGGCGACACGCACCGCCTGGTGGCCATCTTGCCCGAGACGTCGCTCGAGGGTGCCGAGGTGTTCCGGGGTCGCTTCGACGAGCGCGTGCGCGGCTTCCTCGCCGACCGCGGGGCCGCCATCGACGGGACCGACGTCCGGGCCCGAGCGATGACGTTTCCGGGCGACGACGAGGCCATGGACGAGCTCCGTGCGGACTTCCAGCGCATCGATCGCGCCCAGCACCGCTGATCGCGTCGCTCCCGTAGCGGCCGGCCTACGCGCGGTGCTACGGTCGAAATCACACCGGTGTGATTCGTCCACAGCCTGTGGACACCGCCTGTGGATGCCCTGTGGACCAGGAAGGACGGGGGCGGCTTGGCCGACAGCTTCACCCACCTCCACGTCCACACCGAGTACTCCATGCTGGACGGTGCTGCCCGGATCGCCGAGGTCGTCGGCGCCGCCGCCGCCGACGGGCAGCCGGCGCTGGGCATCACCGATCACGGCAACATGTACGGGGTCCTCGACTTCTACAAGGAGTGCCGGTCCCAGGGCATCAAGCCGGTCATCGGCTCCGAGCTCTACATGGCCCACGAGCACCGCAGCGAGCGCCCGTCCCGGCGAGGTCGCATGGACGACGGCGGGGGCGACTCCGAGGGGGGCCAGAAGCTCTACTACCACCTGACCGCGCTGGCGGAGACGGACGAGGGCTACAAGAACCTCATCCAGCTGAGCAGCCGCGCCTTCATGTCCGGCTACTTCTACAAGCCTCGCGTGGACTGGGATCTGCTGGCGGAGCACAGCGCTGGGCTCATCGTCACCTCCGGGTGCCTCGGCGGCCACGTCCTGCAGCACCTGATGCGAGATGACCGGGAGGCGGCCCTGAAGGCGGCCGGGCGCCTGCAGGACATCTTCGGGCGGGACAGCTTCTTCATCGAGATGCAGGACCACGGCATCCCGGAGCAGCGCCGCACCAACCCGCAGCTCCTGGAGATCGCCAAGCAGCTGCAGGCGCCCCTGCTGGCCACCAACGACAGCCACTACGTCCACCGCGAGGACTCGCTGGCCCACGACGCTTTGCTGTGCGTGCAGACCGGTTCGCAGATGAGCGATCCCGACCGGTTCAAGTTCCACGGCGACGAGCACTACCTGAAGTCGTCCCAGGAGATGCGGTACCTCTTCGACGAGATCCCCGAGGCGTGCGACAACACGCTCTGGGTCGCCGAGCGGGCGGACGTCACCATCGAGTTCGGTAAGCCGCAGCTGCCGACGTTCCCGCTCCCCGAGGGGTTCGCGACCGACACCGACTACCTTCGCCACCTCACCATGGAGGGTGCCCGGGGGCGCTGGGGAACGGCCCTCACGGACGCCATCGTGGAGCGGCTGGCCTATGAGCTCCAGGTCATCGACAGCATGGGGTTCTCGTCGTACTTCCTCATCGTCTGGGACCTCATCAAGCACGCCCGAGACAACGGCATCCGGGTGGGTCCGGGGCGGGGGAGCGCGGCGGGCTGCGCGGTGGCCTACTCGCTGTGGATCACCGACATCGACCCGATCAGGTACGACCTGCTCTTCGAGCGCTTCCTCAACCCGAGCCGCGTCTCCATGCCCGACATCGACATGGACTTCGACTCCCGTTATCGGGAGGAGATGATCCGCTACGCGGCGGAGATGTACGGGCGCGACCACGTCGCCCAGATCGTCACGTTCTCCACCATCAAGGCGCGCGCGGCGGTGCGGGATGCCGCCCGGGTGCTCGGCTACCCGTACATCGTGGGCGACAAGGTGGCCAAGGCCATGCCGCCGCTGATCATGGGCCGGGACACCCCGCTCTACGCCTGCCTGGAGCCGCACCCCAAGTTCGCCGACGGCTACAAGATGGCCGCCGACCTCCGGACGATGCGTGACGAGGACCCCGATGCGGCCAAGGTGATCGAGGTGGCCAAGGGCCTCGAGGGCCTGCGTCGCCAGGACGGCATCCACGCCGCAGCGGTGGTGATCACCAAGGAGCCCCTCACCACCTACCTCCCCATCCAGCGCAAGCCGGTGGCCGGCAAGGACCCGGAGGACTCGCCGGTCGTCACCCAGTACGAGATGCACGGCGTGGAGGAGCTCGGGCTCCTCAAGATGGACTTCCTCGGCCTGCGGAACCTCGACGTCATCAGCGACACCCTCGAGATCATCCGCGACACCCGCGGCGTCGAGCTGGACATCGACGCCATCCCCCTCGAGGACGAGCTCACCCTGGCGCTGCTCTGCCGGGGCGAGGGGATCGGCATCTTCCAGCTGGAGGGCGCCAACATGCGCGCCCTCATGCGCTCGCTGGCCCCGTCGTCCTTCGCAGACGTGGCCGCCCTGGTGGCCCTCTATCGCCCGGGGCCGATGGCGGCCAACATGCACTACGACTACGCCGATCGCAAGAACGGTCGCAAGCCCGTCGAGTACTTCCACCCCGACGCCGAGGAGCTCCTCGCCGACACCTACGGGCTGATGATCTACCAAGAGTCCGTGATGCGGGTGGCCCAGAAGTTCGCCGGCTACTCCCTCGCCCAAGCCGACAACCTCCGCAAGGCCTGTGGAAAGAAGAGTCGGGACGTGATGGCGAAGGAGCGGGAGGCCTTTGTCGACGGGGTGGGCGCCACCGGGTACGAACGGTCGCTGGGCATCTCGTTGTTCGACATCATCGAGCAGTTCGCCGACTACGCCTTCCCCAAGTCCCACTCCTTCGGCTACGGCTACATCGCCTACCAGACCGCCTACCTCAAGGCTCACCACTCCGCCGAGTACCTCGCCGCGCTGCTCACCAGCGTCAAGGCGAACCTCGACAAGGCGGCCATCTACCTCGCCGAGTGCCGGGTCATGGGCATCGAGGTGCTGGTGCCCGACGTCAACCGCTCGGTGGCGGACTTCACGCCGGTGGTCGCCGTGGGTGACGACGGCAGCGAGGAGCGCTCGATCGTGTTCGGGCTCTCGGCGGTGCGAAACGTCGGATCCGGGCTGGTGGGCCTGCTCATCGCCGAGCGGGAGGCGAACGGCCCCTACGCCGACTTCTACGACTTCGCCGAGCGGGTCGACTACCAGGTGCTGAACAAGAAGACGATCGAGTCGCTGATCAAGGCCGGCGGCTTCGACAGCCTCGGCCACCCGCGCCAGGGCCTCCTGCGGGCCTTCGAGCACGTCATCGACGCGACCATCGCGCGCCGTAGGGAGACTGACGTCGGGGTGATGTCGCTGTTCGGCGAGATCGAGGACGCCGGGCCGATGTTCGACTAGCGTCCGATCATCCCCGATGTCGAGTTCGCCAAGCGGGAGCGCCTCAGCTTCGAGAAGGAGATGCTCGGCCTCTACGTCAGCGACCACCCTCTGATGGGCGCCGAGGCGTCGCTGCGCCGCCGCTGCGACGGTCATCTCACGGATCTGGCCGACATGGCCGACGGCACCGTTCGCACCTTCGGCGGGGTGATCACCGGCCTGCAGCGCAAGTGGACGAAGAAGGGCGATCTGATGGCCGTGTTCGCCTTGGAGGACCTGCAGACCTCCGTCGAGGTGATGGTGTTCCCGAGGTCGATGACCGACCACGGCCACAAGCTGGCTGACGACGCCATCGTCACCGTCCGGGCTCGCGTCGATGCGCGTGACGACCAGCCCAAGCTGATCGCCATGGAGATCGAGCCGTTCGAGCCGATGTCCGGCGACGCCTTCCCACTTCGGGTGAAGCTCGCTGCCGCGGCCCTCTCCGAGGTGCTGATCGAGGACCTGAAGCGCCTCCTCGGCGAGCACCCTGGCGACTCGCCGGTCATGCTCCACCTGGGAGAGCAGCAGGTGCTCCGGCTGCCCCAGGCCTGGACGGTGGATGTCAGGCCCGGCCTGCTCGCGGAGCTCCGTGTGCTGCTCGGCCCCACCGCCATCCTCGCCTGAGCGCGTCTTGACCCGTCGGTCACGCCCCCTGAGCAGGTTGTTCGCGATCTGTCAAGGGGGCGGCCGAGTTGCGTGGAGGCCACCGCATCTACTGGACTAGAGGGGTCCGAACCATCGAAGCATCCGGGGGCTGGCAAGCGAATGTCCATCCAGGTCGAGACCAAGGATTGCACTGCGCTGGGGGACGCCGAGCTCGCAGAGCTGGCGGATCTGTGCGCCGAGGGCCCCATCCCGCACGAGGTCGGTGCACTGTCCAAGCAGGTGGAGGCGTGGGTGCTGGTCACCCAGGTCCGGGAGAACGGCAAGCTCAAGGGCTTCGCGTTCTCCACCCTCGAGCGCATCGGGGGCACCCCTTCGGTGCTCATCGGGCTGGCCGCCGTGAAGCGCACGGCCAAGCGCGACACCGTCCTGCGGGCCATCATGCACGACGAGCTCCGACGGGCCGTGCTGGCCTTCCCGGACGAGGACGTGCTCATCGGCACCCGCTTCACCGTACCGGCCGGCTTCGACGCCTTCAAGGCCCTCAACGACGTCGTCCCTCGCCCAGACCACCGCGCCAGCGGTGAGGAACGGGCGTGGGGTCGGCGCCTGGCCAAGCGCTTCGGCATCGAGACCTCGGCCTACGACGATCGCTCCTTCAAGGCCACCGGCAACGGCAACCTCCCCCAGGTCTTCGACCACGAGAGCCTGAAGCCCGAGGCCGTCCCGGCGGATGTCGCCGCCTTCTTCACGAGCTTCGACGCCAAGCGCGGCGACTCCCTCGTCGGCTTCGGCTGGGCCATGGCCGAAGACCTCGCCAAGCTCGCGTAGCGCGGGGTGGAGCTTAGCGACGCCGTCCGGCGTCGCCGAATGGTGCGGGCCTTCACCGACGCGCCGGTGGACCCGGATGTCATCGACGGGTTGGTCGATCTGGCGCGCCGGGCACCGTCGGCCGGCAACAGCCAGGGCATGGCCTACGTCGTGCTGGAGGGTTCCGACACATCGCGCTACTGGGATGTGACGCTGCCGGCTGAACGACGCGCCTCGTTCCGCTGGCCAGCGATGGTCTCGGCGCCCGTGCTGATCGTCGTGCTGGTGCGGCCGGACACGTGGCTGGAGCGCTACGCCGAACCCGACAAGGCCGCCGCCGGCCTGAGCCGCGCCGCCGCCTGGCCCGTGCCCTACTGGTGGGTCGACGCCGGGATGGCGGCCGAGCACCTGCTGCTCGGGGCGGTCGATGCCGGCCTCGGCGCTTGCTTCTTCGGCCCGTTCGAGCACGAGGACGAGGTGCGGCGCTCGCTCGGCGTACCGGACGATTGGCGCACCGTCGGCACCATTGCGATCGGCCACCCGGCCCCAGACGAGCCCGGCCGGTCGGCCCACCGCCCCCGGCCCAGCCTCCGCGAGGTCGTCCACCGCCGAGCCTGGTGACCCAACCGCGCCGCCTGTGCAAGTGGACCGACGTCCGGCGTCGTCCTGGCGCACAGACGGCGGGGGTGGGGTCACTACTGTCCAGAGAGATGGCTGCTGAGCTGACCAACCGTCGAGTGCTGCTGGCCCGTCGCCCCGAGGGCCTCGTGCAGGAGGATGACTTCGCCCACGACGAGGCGGCCGTGCCGGAACCGGGTGACGGCGCGGTGCTCATCAAGACGGACTGGATCGGCATCGACGCCACTGTCCGCACCTGGCTGTCGAAGGCCGAGGGCTACATCCCGCCGGTGGAGATCGGGGAGGTGGTGCGCAGCAGCGGCATCGGGCGGGTCCTCGCCTCCCGCAGCGACCGGATCCGAGAGGGGGACCTCGTGGCCACCCTCACGGGCTGGCAGGAGTACGCCGTGGTCGGCGACGACCCGATGCTCACCACGCCGCTGCCGGAGGGCACCGATCCGCAGGCGGCCCTCGGCGTGTTTGGCGCCAACGGCCTCACCGCCTACGTCGGCCTCACCGAGATCGGCCGGGCCCAGGCCGGCGAGACCGTGGTCGTGTCGGCCGCGGCGGGGGCCACAGGATCGATCGCCGTGCAGATCGCCAAGATCCTCGGCTGCCGGGTCGTCGGCATCGCCGGCACCGATGAGAAGTGCGGCTGGTTGGTCGACGACCTCGGCCTCGACGGGGCCATCAACCACCGCACCGATGACATCCGCGCTCGGCTGAGGGAGCTGTGCCCCAAGCGGGTCGACGTGTTCTTCGACAACACCGGCGGCCCGATCCTCGACCACGTCCTCGGTCGCATCGCCGACCACGCCCGGGTGGTGCTGTGCGGTGCCATCTCCTCCTACAACGACCACCACAAGCCGCCGGGCCCGGCCGGCTACCTCAACCTCATCTCCCGCCGGGCCCGCATGGAGGGGTTCATCTCCTGGGACTCGTGGGGCCGCTATGCCGAGATCATGGAGACCCTTGGCGGCTGGGTGGCCGACGGGCGTCTCCGCCACCGCTCCCACATCTTCGAGGGCCTCGGTTCGGCCCCCAAGGCTCTGAACGCCATGTTCACGGGCGAGAACATCGGCAAGGTGATGGTCAGGGTCTGACCTACCAGTCAGCCGCGATGGCTCTTCGGGCGAAGGCACCGACCCCGGCACCCGGCGGAGCCGCGGCGTACTGGATCACCACAGACCCATCCACGTTGACCCCGAGCACGAACCGGCGATCGCGAGATGTGGCGAGGTCACTCACGGGGCTGGCCAGTGGGCCTCGGTCGAGGACCGTGCCGTCACCCACCAGCCGGACGATCTGCGTCGGCGACCCAGATCGATCAAGTGCCATGAGGGTGTCGTTGGTCAGCCATGTTGGCTCCTCGGTGACGCCTGCAAGCCGACGCGGGGTGCCAAACCCTGTCTCCGGATCGAAGTCGACCACCATCACCCTGCCCCCGTCGATCGCCTGGTCGGTGAAGGCGAGCCGCCGTCCGTCGGGCGACCAGTCCGGTTCCGCCACCGCTACGGTGGCAGAGAGCTCGTGTCGGATCTCCCCGTCGAGTCCGGTGATCCACAGATGCCCCTCCACTGGGTCGGCGATCGCGAGCAGGTTCCCGCTCGGGTCGGCCGCGGGGTCATAGCCGGCGGCGATCCGAACGGCGGGAGTCGAACCATCCACGGGAACGCGCCAGACGTCGCCCAACCGCTGGCTGGGAGGGCAGCAGCTTCCGAAGTACACCCACGCACCGTCAGGGGAGAGGCTCACGCTCTGGATGGCGTTTCGCCCTCCCTGGACGGTGGCACGAGGGTCGGCCAGGACGGCCAGCTCCCGCTCGTCTCCGCTGGGGAGGTCGATGGACACCAGCTGACCGTTCTCACGCACCAGGACGAGAAGCGTCGGGAGCTCGCGGGCTGCGTCCTTGAGTTCGCACCCGATCCCCCCCGCCAGCGCGTAGACGCCGGGATGGTCGGCGACCTCTGATCGGAGGTCGGTCTCCTGTGCGGGGTCGACCAGGCCGACGAGGTAGGCAGTGGGAAGGATCTCTGGCGTGACGGTGGCGACGAGCTCGGGTTGGTCGGCGAACAGCTCCTGAAACCGCTCGTAGGTCTCCTCCCGGCCGACGTACCGCACCGACGCCACCCTGATGTCGGCCTCCAGGAGGGCAGCCATCGACATGCGATCTGCATCAGCAACGGTGGGCTCCAGGTACACGGCCAGGTGGATCTCCTCGCCCGCTCGGCAGGGGTACTGCGTCGAGAGGAGCTCGGACACGTCCGAGGGCACTGTCGTCGGTGGACTGGTGGATGTCGGGGCGACGGGGTCTTCTACGACATCGACGCGCTGGGCGTCGTCGTCCTCGATCACCAAGATCGTCGCCAGGCCGGCGACGGCGACGAGGGCCGCGGCCACAAGGAGCCAAGCTGACCGGCGAGGTCGGCGGCTCTCGCCCGAGGCGGCGTGGATCCGGTCGAGGAGGTCGGGACCTGCCTCCACGTCGTCGGCTTCGGCGCGGAGGGCGGCGCGGAGGAGGTCGTCGTCGGGTGCGGGGATCTGTTTGCTCATCGGAGGGCCTCCAGGGTGGTAGCGAGGGCGGCGCGGGCGCGGTGGAGGTGGGTCTTGACGGAGCCGGCGCTGATCTGCAGCGCGTCGGCGATCTCGGTGTCGGTCAGGTCGGCGTAGAAGCGCAGCACGATGCAGTCGCGCTGTCGGTGGGGAAGGACTCGGATGGCCGCGGCTACCCGCCGTTGGCCGTCCCGTCGCACGGCGTCGGACTCGGCTGCGGGGTGTGGGCCGGGCTGGTCGGACCGATGGGCCCGCACGACCCGGAGATGGCGGTGGTGCCCGTGCGACAGGTTGATCACCGTGCGGCGGAGGTAGGCGAGCTCCGACCCCGGAGGTGGAAGGGACCCGGAACGGTGCAGGCGCACGAAGGCCTCCTGCACCAGCTCCTCGGCGAGCGACCGATCGCCGGTGAGCACCACTGCGAGCTTCAGCAAGGCTGTGGCGTGCGTCCGGAAGAGGCGATCGAGGTCGATCCTGCCGTC
>JBDSUN010000146.1:0-6422 GCA_039927735.1 Acidimicrobiales bacterium
CATCAAACGTCACCGGACCGGGATCGTCGCCTCCGTCACCCACGGCCTTTCCAACGGGCTCACCGAGAGCGTGAACACCAAGCTCCGACTGATCACCCGCATGGCCTACGGGTTCCGCTCCACCGACAACCTCATCGCCCTCTGCCTCCTCGACCAAGGCGGCCACTGCCCACCCCTCCCCGGCCGGACATGACCCACGGATCCGCTCGGAGAGCCAGATTTCGCTGCCCGGCAGGGGAGGTGGCACACCCGCAAGAGGCGGTGCTCCCTCCCTTGCCGCGACGACCGATCCGTGGCGGGGTTGTCGAATGGGCTCGCACCCGAAGGAGCCGGGTCGGCGCGGACAGACGATGGCGGCGTTCGCCGTAGCCGTCCGGAGCCCCAGCCTGGCGCGCGCCGAGCTCGCCTTCGGCGCCACCTGTGTAGCGGACTGGTCGTTCACCCTCGGGCTCGGTCTGGTGGCGTTCCAGGACGGCGGGGCGGGTCGGGTGGGGCTGGTGGCCGTCGTGCGCCTGGCGCCCTCGGCCCTGCTGGCCCCGATGGCGGCGGCGCTCGCAGACCGATGGCCCCGGGAACGGGTGCTGGTGGCCAGCAGCGCGATCCTCACCGCCGCCATGGCGCTCAGTGCCCTAGTGGTCGAAGGGAGCGGGCCGACATGGCTGGCGTACGGGCTCGCGATGATGGCCGGTATCGCCCTCACGCCCTACCGGGCCGCCCACTCGGCGCTTTTGCCGTCGCTGTGCCGAACCACCTCTGAGCTGGCGGCGTCGAACCTGGCCCGGGGCATGGTCGAGTCTCTCAGCGTGGTGTTTGGGCCGCTCATGGCGGCGGTACTGATCGACGCGATCGGCCTCTGGTCGGTGTTCGCCGCCGCGGGTGCCTCGGCGGGCGTGGCGGCGGCGTTGGTCCTACGGCTGCCGTACGAGCAGCCGCCGAGGCTCACCGCCCCGAGCCAGAGGGCATTGGTGGTCGAGGCGGTCGCCGGCGTGAAGGCGGCCGCCGCCAACCCCGACGCCGCGCTGCTCATCGGGATCGCCAGCGTCCAGACCTTCCTCCGAGGGGCCCTGAACGTCTTCACAGTCGTGCTGGTGATCGACGTCCTGGGGCGGGCCGAATCACAGGTGGGCGTGCTCCAGGCCAGCATCGGGGTCGGCGCGGTGCTGGGTTCGCTCGTCGCCACCCGCCTGGTCGCCACCCGATGCATGGCCGCCTGGTTCGGGTTGGGGGTGGCCGGGTGGGGACTGGCCATCGTCCTCATCGGGGCAGCTCCGGGGTTCTCGCGGGCGCTCCTGATGCTGGGCGTCGTCGGGGCCGCCAACGCCGTGCTCGACGTGACCCTGTTCACCATGCTCGGCCGGGTGGTGGCCGACGACGTCCTGGCGAGGGTCTTCGGGACCTTCGAGAGCATGGTCGCCCTCTCGGTAGCGGGCGGCTCGGTCGCTGCAGCGGTCGCCATCGAGCTCTTAGGTACTCCCAAGGCGATGATGGCGCTCGGCGGGTTGGGGCCCCTGGTGGTCGGAATGGCTCGTCGTCGCCTCGTCGATCTGGATGCACGCCTGGGGCAGGCCCAGCTCGGGCTCGACCAGCTGCGATCGGTCCCCATGCTTGCGGCCCTGCCCTTAGCCTGCATCGAGGACTTGGCGCGCCGGAGCACACCACGGCAGTGCCCGCCGGGTGCCATCATCGTGCGAGCTGGCACGATTGGGTCTGGCTACTTCGTCGTGACCGACGGCCACGTCGAGGTCGTCGAGGATGGTCAGCTCCGCCGCACTCTGGGTCCGGGTGAAGGCTTCGGCGAGATCTCCTTGCTGCGCGATGTCCGCCGCACCGTCACCGTACGAGCCAGCCCGGCGGGCGCCCATCTGGTCGCGATCACGCGCGGGGACTTCGTCCTCGCCGTCGCCGGCTACTCGCCGGCGGCCACGGCGGCGGCGGCCACCATCGAGGCCTGGTCCGGCGCAACCTCGAACTGACACCAAGGCACGATGATGTCGCCACCAAGGGGTGGCGCAGGGCGCTCGCCGCGTCGACCGAGAAGGTCATGTCTCCTGAGCGCTCGGCACCACGACGTCGCCGATCCAGTACCAGTCGAAATACTCTGCCGGCGTTGTCGTCGGGCTGGGCCACTTCAGGCGTTTCGACAAGCACGTGACGGTCGCCGTCCGCTTAACGGCTCTGTTGCGTTGAGGGATCGGGTACGCGTTCGAGCCGTGGTGGATTCGGGCTGACTAGTGCTTCGGGGCCACGGGGTTGAGGTGACAGATGCGCCTTCTGGTGGGGCGGTTATCAGTGGGAGTTGAGCACGTCGAGGGGGGTGCGGCCGCGCATGTAGTCGCCATGGTTGCGGCGGGTGGTGTTGTAGCGGTGGAGCCAGCCCTGGAACTGGTCGTCGAGCTCGTTCAGCCGGTCGAAGCGTTGGCGGTGGAAGGCGGGGCGGTGGAACTCTTGGAGGCCGGTGCCCTGGAAGCGTTCACAGACCGCGTTGTGGTTCGGGGACCGCGGTGGGATGCGGTGGTGCGTCACACCGAGGGCGGCCATGTGGCCGGTGAAGTCCTTCCCGGCGAACTCGGGGCCGTTGTCGCTGAGGACCCCGGTGAGCTCCACACCGATCTCGGCGAGACGGACGATGACGTGGTCGACGAAGTCAGCGGCGCCTTGGGCGGACTTGTCGCCCACGAAGAGCTGGCAGATCGCCCAGCGGGTGGCGGTGTCGATGGCGGTGAGCTGCCAGACGGTCCCGACACCTTTGAGCTTGCCGACATAGAAGGTGTCCAGGGCCACCAGATCCCCTGGTCGGGCCGCGAAATGGCAGAACCCGAAGGGTCCCTCCTTCGCTGGGTGGGTGACCAGCCCGGAGTCGACCGCGGTGATCTGCGCGAGCGCCGCGATTCGCTGGGAGCGGCGGCCGAGACGGTGCCGGTTGAGGATCTTCTGCACCCCCGACGCGGACAGGACCACCTGGCGCTCGGCGAGGTGTTCGAGCAGGCGACGCGCCCCCAGCGTGGGCCGGGCGATCGCTTCGGCCAACACGACCTCGATCACCTCCGGAGGCGTGGCGTTGGGCATCGCCGGCGAACGCCGGCCCTTGGGCATGAGCGCCCCGAGGCCGTAGCGGGCCGCCCGGTCGGCCCACCGGTAGTAGGTGGTGCGACTGATCCCGAAGGTCCGGCACGCTTCGGTGATCGAGGTCTGGCCTGCGTGGTCAAGGACACGGACGCGTCGGTGGTAGATGATCTCATCAAGGGTCACGGTGGTGGTCTCCGGCTCTTTGGTAGGAACCAGAAGACTCATCACCGTGACCCCCTCACCGGGGGACCCGTGTCACCTCAACCCGTGAACAGGAAGGACTAGTGCGCGATTCCCGGCACCCGACGCCAGCACCCCCATCCACAGCACGGAGGAGCACCGGGCCTCGATGTCCCGCGTCGGTCACCCCCTCAGAGAGCAACCGAGTGTGCCTGAGCGATCGGACACGCGAACGCCACCTGATCAGGGGAGGGTTGTACTTCTGGCAACGACTGTGAGCGCGCGGAGGGACTCGAGCCCCCGACGCCCGTACCCAGCCGCCGGCCTTCCGGTACCGTCACCGCCATGCCCTCAAAACGCGCCCTGATCACTGGCTGTTCGACAGGAATCGGGCGGGCTACCGCCATCGACCTCACGACACGCGGCTACGAGGTGGTTGCCACTGCCAGGCGCCCCGAGACGATCGCTGACCTCGACGTGGCCGGGACTCTGGCCCTCGACGTCGACTCCGACGAATCCGTTGCGGCCGCCGTTGCGGATGCTGGACAGATTGATGTTCTCGTCAACAACGCCGGCTTCGGCGTCGAGGGTCCCATCGAGACCGTGCCGCTCGATGAGGTTCGACGGATGTTCGAAACGAACGTTTTCGGGTCGTCCCGGATGATCCAGGCCGTACTGCCTGGCATGCGGCAGCGAGGGAGCGGGACCATTGTCAACGTCACGTCGACGGCTGGCATCGCGTCGCCGCCCCTGGGCGGCTACTACGCGGCGACCAAGTTCGCCATGGAGGCCATCTCAGAGGCGCTCAAGCTCGAGGTCGGCCACTTCGGCATCCGGGTCTTCGCGATTGAGCCAGGCGTGATCGAGACGAGCTTCGGGACGAACGTGCTCGACCACCGCGCCGAACCCGGCCCGTACGAGGAGCTGGGCACGATCTGGGCCAAGGCCATGGACACCCTCGGCGGGGGGCAGACAGCCCCGGGACCCGAGCTCGTCGCCACGACGATCGCAGAGGCCCTCGAGTCCGACGGTGCCCATCTGCGTTGGCCCGTCGGTCAGGACGCCGAGCTGATCTCCGCTGCCCGCACCGGTACCGATTACGACGAGTTCGTGGCGGGCATGCGGCTGATGCTCAACCTGGACTGGTGAGCCGGTCCTCATCATCGGTTCGACAATGCCGGGGCTGGCGCCGCTGACGGTCACCTGCCGTGCCATAGGTGGCGCTCAGAGGAGCTGGGCGTAGAACTGCGCTTCCACTGCCATCGGCAGGAGGAACCGGAACCGAAACGACCCTTCACCCTGATCAGTGGGAAGGAGCGGCTCGAGCTCCACGTCCAACTCTTCAGTCGCGAGATCGCTCCAGAGCTCCTGTAGGTCCTTTGCCACCCACCCGGAGACCTGCCCGCGGTCGGCGACGGGGCCCGCGGCGAGTACGTGGTCTTCCCCGATGACGATGACGGCGTGCTTCTTTGGCGATCGCTGGAGAGCGCATAGTCGCGCGTGGCATTCCTGCCAAGTTGACGCTTGACGCCGGATAGAGGATGGGGGTGTCTCTCAGTGACGCACCAATGCAGGCTGTCGTACGGTTCTCCCATGCGATGGACGGCGGTAAGTGCATTGCGCCGTGTGCGCGCTCCCGCGGCCCGAGGACCAGAGCCTCGACCGCATGACGAGATCCGGTCCGTGAGGCTGCGGGGTCGCCCTGGGGGTGCGTCGGCGGCTGCTACTGCCATCGTCGTCATGGCTCTATTGGCTGGGTGTGCGAAGCGCAGTGAGGATCTGTCGCTGCTCGAGGAACGGGCGACCACCTCATCAATCAGCAGCCCTATCGAGTCGAGCGGCGACGCCCCCGATGCGACGACGACCAGCGCCCCCGAGGGGGACGTCCCGCCGACCGATGCGGTCGCGCTCGCCGAGAACGCCGTCGTCGAGCCGTCGGAGATTCCGGGTGGATGGGTCGAGTGCTGCGCCCCGTCCAGGTACACCCCGGCGGAGCTCGCCGACCACATCTGTGGCGCCCCCGACGGCCTGCCGCCTCGGGTGGCCGGGTACCAGCGCCAGTACGGGCGCCCGGTGACGGGCGGGAACTACGACCTCCACCTAACGAGCGCCGCCCTCGTGTCGGCGAATGAGGAGGCCGCCGAGCTGGAGTTCACCGGTGTCGACGCCCCCGGCTACGAGGCGTGCATGCGGGACGACATCGCAGGGTACGTGCAGAGTGGCCAGGCCCTGCCGATCGACGATGTCGAGCTCACCTACGAGTCGGAGCCCATCGACCTCACGGTCCCGGCTGACCTGGTGCGACTGGACGCGACCTACACCATCGCTGACGGCCGTGGCTGGTCGCGGGTGGCGGTCCTGCGGCTCCGGGTCGGGCGCGTGCTGGTCCGCCTCACGTTCGACACCTACGACAGCTCGCCCGTCCCCACCGCCACGATCACCGGTATCGCCCAGCGACTCATCGATCGCCTGAGCACGACCTGAGACGGCGTCGTCCAGCACCCTCCTCGGGCCGCACGGCCTCGCCGGCAGGAGACACCGCCGACAGAGCCTTCGACTATGCAGCCGCACGCCTACCGGGCAGAGTGTGCCGCGTGAGATGTGCGTTGCCCTCGGTGCGGCGAGCAGTCATCGGAGATCTCGACGCCCTTCAGGACGTGTATCGGCACGCCTCGCTCTCCAATGAGCACGACCGCCCGAACCTGCTGGCACACCCCGAGCTGCTCGACCTCGATTCGGCGGGCGTGCATGAGGACCGGACGATCGCGGCCATCGACCAAGGCGCCGTGGTCGGCTTCGCTACCTTTTCGCACCACCCCGAGCACGTCGAGCTCGAGGCGTTGTTCGTCGATCCCAACCATCGGCGACGCGGCCATGCGCTGCGCCTGGTGGACGTGGTGGTGGACACCGCTAGGCGTGCGGGCGTGGCGCGCGTCGAGGTCACCGCGAACGATCACGCGAGCGCCTTCTATGACGCCGCGGGGTTCGTGCAGGTCGGCATGGTGGACCTGCTGTTCGGACCCGTCCCGCGCAAGCACCTGGCGGTCTAGGCGAGCCTCGTTTGCGCCAACAGGCTGATCGCGTCAGTTGCGAGCGTGGCCCGAAACAGCAGTCGCAGATCGATCATGCCCTTTCCTGCAGGGGTGACGCATGGGTCGGGTTCAGCGCACCGTCGC
>JBDSUN010000147.1:0-11639 GCA_039927735.1 Acidimicrobiales bacterium
ACGATGCACGACTGTGACACTGCCCGTCACCAGCACGATCACCTCATGGGTTGGCGGCGCACCCTCCTGGAGGGTGCCGACTGGGCGACGGAGCTCCTCGGCGAGCTGCCGACGCACCTCGGAGCCGTCGAGGCGGCCCGGGATGCCCTCGACGAACGACGGGCGGAGCAGCGGGCGGCCCAACACGACCTGGAACGCGTCCTCGAGCAGCGGATGGCCGCCAGCGCTGCCATCGACGAGGCCGACCAGGAGCTCGGTGAGGCGGCCGGCAGCGGCATGGACGAGAGCGGCCTCCGCCGGGAGCTCGAGGCGGCCGGCCGCGCGGTCCAGGATGCCCGGGAGGTGCACGACGCGGCCTTGAGCCGTCTCGAGGAGCTCCAGATCGAGGCAACGGGGCTCGATGTCCGCCGCGAGGCGTCGGCCCCGCCGGACTCGGTCGCCGTTCCGGTGCCGGATGCGACCGAGGTGGCCGCCATCACTGCCGTGCAGGAGGCGCTGGCCCGCCTCGGATCGGTCCTCATCGACGGTGAGGTCGATCCGGACGCACGGGCGCTCGCCACGGCCTGGACAGAGCTCACCGAGGACATGCAGCAGGTCGGCGGCGCGGAGGAGGGCCCCTCGGCGGACGAGCGCCACGACGCGCGCCGGCGAGTGGAGGTTGCGGCCGCAGCCCTCGCCACCCTGGCCGCGGCCAAGGCCGCTTCTGCCCTCACCGCCGAGCAGCGCCAGGCCCTTGACGCCGCCCACGCGTCCGTCCAGGCGGCCGAGGAGCAGATGGCCCGCCGGCGGAGGTCGAGCGGCGCCCGACGCAAGCTCGAGGCGGCGCAGGCGGCGGAGAGGGCACTGCTCGAGGAGCACGGCTTCGGTGGCTATCTCGACGTCGTCCTCAGCGGAGGTCGGGCCGTCGCAGCCGACCCGAACGGCCCCGCCATCGAGCGGGAGCACTTCGAAGCCACCCTCGCTCTCGATGCCTTGGAGCGGGCCGGACACCTCACCCCCGAGCTGGCCCACCTCCGGGCCGAGCGAGCCAGGCTCCTCGGCCACATCACCGACCTGCTCGGCTTCGACCCGGGACGCGACGTGCTGCCCCTCCTGCACGCGCATCGACCTGTGTCGCGCGCCCTCCAGGCGCCGCTGGTGGCAGCCCTCGCCAACGTGGACGTCCATCCGGTGGGGGAGTCGCTCGAGGACGCCGCCGTCCGCTACCTGGCCGCCCACCCCCTCCCTGAGGAGGTTGACCCCGCCGACGCCCAGGCGGACGGACAGCGCAAGATCGAACGCGTCGCAGTCGACACCCGCGCCACAGCCCTGGTGGGCGAGCTGGCGGCCGCCGAGTCCGAGGTGGACCGCAGTGCAGAGGCGCTGCAGATGGCTGGACGCTCGGTCGAGGCCTTCGAGAGCGAGCTCTCGGTGCGCGCCGGCGAGGACGTCACCCGCATGAAGCGCGTTGCCGCCGTCGAACAGCTGCGGGCCCAGATCGATGCCGTGGCGGCCACCCTCCGCCGGGCGGAGGAGGATGCTCGCCAGCGCATCGCCGTGGCCGGCGGAGCGGTGACGGCTGCCGAGAACGTCTTCGATCAGGGCTCGGACGGCACGAGCGAGCTGGCTCGGCATGCACGGAAGCTGGCGCAGGAGCTGCCCATCGACCAGCGTCCGGAAGGCGATCCTCTGCAGGCGCTGCCGCTGCTGGCCGCGTCGCTTCGAGCCCACTCCGAGGTCCTCCAGCCGGAGATCGATCGGGCCTCAGCGGCTGTCGCCAGCTCGTCGATCGAGCTGGACGAGGCCCTGGCGGCGTGTCGGCTGGCGGGCACCGGGAACGACGGACCCGAGGCGGAGGACCTGGCGGACGGCTTGCAGCAGCTCCTCGGCGCCCATGCTGGAGACGGGCCTCTGGTGCTCGACGAGCCGCTCGCCGACCTGGACCACCAGACCCGGGACCAGCTGCTGGAGGTGATCCGCACGACTGCCACGGACCGCCAGCTCGTGCTGCTCACCGAGGATCCCGAGGTCCTCGGATGGGCCATCGAGCTCCCGATCGACGAGGGCACCGCCGTGCCCGCCGACGCTCTCCTCGCCCGCTTCCACCGAGCCAACCACGGCCTCATGGCCACCACCGCCGCCCCACCGACACCCGACGCTGTCGACATCACCCACCCCGATCCCGCACCCGTGCCGACCGCCCGCCGCTGGGCCGGTCAGCGCTGAGCCCAGGAGAACGCCGTGTTCCGCACCACCCACATCCGCACCAAGCTGGCGCTGGCCCTCGCCGTGCCGATGGCTGCCCTCGTCGCCGTCGCCGGCTTCGAGGTGCTCGCCGCCAAGTCCGAGGTCGACGAGGCGCGCGCCCAGGCGTCGCTGGCGGAGGCGTCGATCGGCCCGGGCAGCCTGGTCGTCCACCTCCAGAACGAGCGCAACCGCTCGTCCATCAACCTGATCGGGCTCGGCGACTCCGCCGAGCTGGCCGTGGCCGACAACCCGGAGGCGCGCGGGCTCACGGATCCGGCGGCCGTCGACTTCCGCGCCGAGACGGATCGTCGCGGCGGTGTCGCGGAAGCGGCCTTCGCTCCGGCCTGGAGCGAGCTCGAGGCCCTCGACGCCCTGCGCGCCGACATCGACGCCTACGACGGGCCAATGGACCGCACCAACCAGGTCTTCGCCGACGACGTGTTCCAGCGCTACACGGACATCATCGAAGCCTTCTTCGATGGCACCTCGCGGGTTGCCCTGACGGTCAACGACGCTGCGCTGCGCAACGGTGCCGCGATCGTGGACGCCTCCACTCGACAAGGAGAGATTCGGGCTCGAATCGTGCGTCGGGTCGTGCAGGCCACCATCACCGGTCAGCTCGACGAGCCGACCGTGCGCCAAGAGGTGGCGGCGCTGTTCGACCGTGGTGGCAACTTCGACGACACCGTCCGCACCAACGCCAGTGGCCCCTACGCCGGCGTGGCCGACGAGACCTTCGCCGAGCCAGGAGTGCAGAGCTTCAACGGTCAGGTCGAGTCCTACCTGGCGGGCGATGGCGTCGAGGTCACGCCTCTGCTGGCCGCCGTCGCCTCCGGCCCTGACATCGGCTACACCGGGCTGCGCACCAGGGCCGCCGACCGCCTCTCCGCCGAGGCCACCAAGCTCGAGGACGACGCGCGGGCTCGCATGCGCACCTTCGCCGGCATCGCCCTCGGTGGTCTGGTGGTCGCCCTCCTGGTGACCTGGTTGGCCAGCCGCTCCATCACGCGCCCCTTGCGATCCCTCAAGAAGCAGGCCGAGGAGATGGCCGGGAAGCGCTTGCCGGCCGCCGTTCGCCAGATCCTCGACGCTCCGCCCGGCGAAGACGTCGTCATCCCGGAGGTCGCGCCGATCACCGTACGGACCCACGACGAGGTGTCGCAGGTGGCGGCTGCCCTCAGCGGGGTGCAGTCGAGCGCTGTCGACCTGGCCGTCGAGCAGGCGGTCCTGCGCCGAAACATCTCCGACTCCTACGTCAACCTCGGCCGACGCAACCAGAACCTGCTGAGCCGCCAGCTCGACTTCATCACCGACCTGGAACGCAACGAGACCGACCCGGACACGCTCGAAGGCCTGTTCCGGCTCGACCACCTCGCCACCCGCATGCGGCGCAACGCCGAGTCCTTGCTGGTCCTGGCCGGCATCGAGCCGCCTCGCCAGGGTTCCGGCCCGGTGAAGGTGGCGGATGTCGTGCGGGCCGCCCTCGGCGAGGTCGAGGACTACCAGCGGGTCATCGTGCGCCACCTCGAACCGGCGGCGCTGACCGGCGCGGTGGCGGCCGACGTCGCCCACGTGCTGGCTGAGCTCATCGAGAACGCCCTGTCCTTCTCCCCACCGGACCAGTCGGTGGAGGTCAAGGGTCGCCTCACGACCACCGGCTACACCGTCGCCATCGCCGACAGCGGGCTCGGGATGTCCGCGGAGGACCTCGAGCGGGCCAACCGGCGACTTGCCGGTCAGGAGAGCTTCACCGTGGCGCCGTCGCGGTACCTCGGGCACTACGTGGCCGGGCACCTCGCCTGTCGGCTCGGGGTCGAGGTCGAGCTTCAGGACAGCCCCGCCGGCGGCGTGACCGCTCGCGTCGATCTGCCCATGGGCCTCGTGGTCGACGACGAGCTCGACCGCTCGCTGGCTCCGATCTCGGCGGTCCCCCGCGCGCCGTCGGTGGGTCCCGTCGCCACGCCGTCGCCGGTCGAGTCGACGACCGCCAGCGGCCTTCCCCGTCGCGGCGAGCGCCCGCAGCCGCTCGGCACCGAGATCGACGTCCCGGCCCAGCTTGCGCCGATGAGCCCGGCGGCCGAGGTCGTCCCCGAGCCTGTGGTGGCGCCCATCGCCACGCCGACGGCGACACCGCAGACGGAGATGGCACCGACGCCGGTCACGGCCGTCGACCAGAGCGCCTCGCCTGTGGCTCCAGCTGCACCGCCGGCGCTCCCCACGCGGGGCTTCGGCGGCCTAGCTCTGACACCGGTCGGCCCCTCCATGCACTCGCTGGCGGCCGCCCACGCCCGATCCGGTGATGAGGGCGACATCACCTCTGGCGGGCTGGCCCGGCGCATCCCCGGCGCGCAACGGCCCGACGCCGCCATGGCCGGCCGGAGCCCCGAGCCGGCGGCGGCCGAGCCCGTCCGCAGCAGCCCCGAGGACGTCTACTCGTTCCTCTCGAGCTTCCAGTCCGGTGTCGCCCGTGGTCGGGCAGACGCCGAGACCGACACGACCACCGATTCCCAGGAGGACCAGCGATGAGCCAGCCGACCCTCAGCGAAGATGCCCGCAGCTTCAGCTGGCTGCTCAACGGGTTCGTCCAGAAGACCGCCGGCGTGACCGACGCCGTGGCCGTGTCCTCTGACGGACTGCTCATGGCGATGTCGAGCAGCCTCACCCGGGCCAGTGCCGAGCAGCTCTCGGCCATCATCGCCGGCATGGTGAGCCTCGGCAACGGGGCCTCGACCTGCTTCGGCTTCGAGGGCCTGGAGCAGGTCATCGTCACGATGCGCCGGGGGTTCCTCTTCGTGTCGTCGATCAGCGACGGCAGCTGCCTCGGCGTGGTGTCGTCGCGCGGCTGTGACATCGGTCTGGTGGGCTACCAGACCACGCTCCTGGTGGAGCGGGCCGGCTCGGTGCTCACCCCGGACCTGGTGGCCGAGCTCAAGCAGGAGATGCTGGTGTCATGACCGCCGGAGACGAGCCCAGGGGTGGTCACGACTTCGTCCGCCCCTTCATCATGACGGGGGGTCGCACCCGAGCGGAGCGGCGCGACCTCCGGGTCGAGACCATGCTCCAGGCCACGGTCGACGCCGTGCCCTTCGGCCTGCCCTCCGAGCAGGAGGAGCTCCTCCGTCTGTGTGCGGTGCCGCTCTCGGTGGCCGAGGTGGCCGCCAAGCTCCACCTGGTGGTGGGGGTGATCGCGGTCATCGCCGGCGATCTCATCGCCACCGGGCTGCTCGACGTGCACCACACCGACCCCGTCGAGATCGAGCTGGACATGCTGACCAAGATGATCGAGCGCGTGCGCGCCATCTGATGGACACGACCTCAAGGAGGAACAAGGTGCACGCCACTGAGACCCATCGCACCAAGCCCAGGATCGTCCCCGTGAAGTTCGTCGTCGCGGGAGGCTTCGGCGTCGGCAAGACGACGTTCGTGGGCGCCATCTCCGAGATCGATCCGTTGCGCACCGAGGCCGCCATGACCTCGGTGTCGGCAGGGGTCGACGACGTCACCCACGTCGGCCAGAAGACCACCACCACGGTGGCCATGGACTTCGGGCGCATCACCGTCGACGAGACCCTCGTCATGTACCTGTTCGGCACGCCCGGCCAGGAGCGCTTCGGGTTCATGTGGGACGACATCTGCACGGGTGCGCTGGGTGCCGTCGTGCTGGTGGACACCCGTCGCATCGACCAGAGCTTCCCGGCCATCGACTACTTCGAGGCGAAGGGCATCTCCTTCGTGGTCGGCGTGAACGCCTTCGAAGGCGCGCCGATCTTCGCCATCGACGAGGTGCGAGACGCCCTCGGCGTCGGCCCTCACGTGCCGGTCATCGACTGCGACGCCCGCATGAAGGAGAGCGTGAAGCAGGCCCTCATCACCCTCCTCGAGAGCCTCGTCGCCCAGGCCCGAGCCAAGGAAGGCGTGACCCAGCCCTGCCTCGCTACCCTCGTACCCTCTCCGGGCGCGTAGCTCAGCTGGCTAGAGCTCTGCCTTTACATGGCAGCTGTCGGGGGTTCGAGTCCCTCCGCGCCCACCGCTGTTGTCGATCGCGCCCGAGCGACGTCAGAGCAGGGTTGGGTCGAAGTCCCCGCGGGGAAAGTCGGGCGGGTAGGGCCCGCTCAGGTGAATGCTGATGGCGTCGCCGTAGTCCCAGAGCCGAACCTCGAAGTCGTACCCCGGGGAGTACTGCAGGTGCACTGCTTGGCCCGCGTCGATCGCCACGACGATGGCGGCGCGCATGGCCTCGATCAGCGGGGCCGGGATGGCTTCGAAGTAGCCCTGCTCGTGGGGCGCGAGATCGCCGTGGGTCACCGCGATGTTGATCAACGACCCTGGCACCCTGAGCTGGTCGACGAGATCCGCGTCCAGGTCGGCGACGCCCTGCTTGGAGAGCAGCGGACCTAGCTTGTCGGCGATCAAGGCGTAGGGCATTGGACGTCCTCCAGCAATCTCGCAGCCGCGGGATCATATAGCTCGTACCGCCTCCGCGAGGCTGACTTACTGTGACGGCCATGGGTGCGAGCTCGAAGACGGTGCTCTTCACCGACATGGAGGCGTCGACCGAGTTCAGCCTGCAACACGGCGATGAGCGCTCGGTCGCGCTGATGCACACCCACGAAGAGATGGTGCGGGGGCCCGTCGCCGACCAGGCGGGCGTGGTCGTGAAGAACACCGGAGATGGCTTCCTGGCCGTGTTTCCCACCAGCGCGCTAGGGGTGCGGGCGGCCCTCGAGATCCGCTCCCACATCGAAGCCCACAACGCGGGGCATCCAGAGAACCTCCTTCGCATCCGTCTCGGGCTCAACACTGGACCGGTGATCGAGGACGACGGGGACGTCTTCGGACTCACGGTGTCGGCCGCCGCTCGCATCACCTCGAAGGCGCTGGCCGGCCAGGTCCTGGTGTCCGAGCGCGTCCGCAGTGAGTCCGAGGGCGACGACGAGTGGCGCTTCGTCGACCGTGGTTCGTTCTGGCTGAAGGGGCTCCGGGAGCAGTGGCGCCTCCACGAGGCCGTCTGGCCAGGGGAGGTGACGGCGCCGCCGCCCGGCAACGATGATGATCTGCCCTTCGTCGGTCGGGACGCCGAGCGGGCGGTGCTGCGGCGCGGCATCGACGCCGCCAACGCGGGAAGCGGCGGCCTCGTCGTCGTGTCGGGTTCCGCCGGCTGCGGCAAGACCCGGCTGGTCGAGGAGGTGGGCCTCGAGGCGGAGGCACGCGGCATGCAGTTCCTGATCGGCCGCTGCCACGACACGGCCCAGGCCGACCCCTACACCGCGCTGGTCGAGGTGGCGGAATCCGTCGAGCGGAGCATGAGCGCAAGTGAGTTCAGGCAGGTGCTCGGGCCTTCGGCAGGGGAGATGGCCAGGCTCCTGCCCCACCTGCGGGAGCGCTACGAAGACCTGGACCCAGTCGCCGAGCCCGGCGCGCACGAGGCCCGTCGCTACTTCTTCTCGAGCGTTCGGGATGTCCTCGCTCGGGTGGCTGGGCGGCGTCCACTGGTCATCCTGCTCGACGACCTCCAGTGGGCGGACGCGTCGACACTGCAGTTCCTCGAGCATCTGGCGGGGAACGTGAGCGGCCTGCCCATTCTCGTGATCGGCACCTACACCCAGGAGAGCGTGTCGGCGTCGACGCCGCTGCACGCCACCCTGGGACGCCTGCACCAACGCCGCTCGATCGAGGCGGTGACGATCGGCGCCCTCGGTCGAGACGATCTCGAGCTCATGCTGCGGATCCTGGGGGAAGGCGAGCCACCGCCTGGGCTGGTCGGGGCGGTCTACGCGGCCACCGAAGGCAACGCCTTCTTCACCGGGGAGGTCGTCCGCCAGCTCGCGGAAAAGCGGGATGCCGACGACCACAAGGGCTGGATGACAGAGGCCGAGCTGGCCGCTCTCGAGGTGCCTGAAGGGGTGCGCCTCGTCATCGAGACGCGGTTTGCACGGTTGCAGCCCAAGACGCAGCGCGTGCTGACGACCGCGAGCCTCCTGGGGCGCGACTTCGGATTCGACCTGCTCGAGGCGCTGGCTGATCTCTCCGAGGACGAGCTGCTCGACGCCGTCGACGAGGCGGAGCGCGTGCACCTCATCACCTCCTCAGTCGACGGGACGAGCGTGCGGTTCACGTTTCGCCATCAGCTCATCCGACAGACGCTGATCGGCGGGCTCTCGCCCGCCCGACGTCAGCGTCTGCATGGTCGCGTGGCGGACGCGCTCGAGCAGGTGCACCACGCATCGCTCTCCGCGCACGCGGCCACCATCGCCTTTCACCTTCAGCGGGCCGGTCGGTGGGTCTCGCCTGAGCGCACGATCCGCTTCCTCACCCTGGCCGGAGACCGCTCGCTCGAGGCTGCGGCCTTCGAGGAGGCCGCGCAGCACATCAGAGAGGCACTCGCCCTGATCTCACCCGACGACCTCGAAACCCGGGGCCCCCTGCTCGATCGGTCGGCGATTGCCGAGCGGAGCCTTGGTCACCTCGAGGTGGCCTTGGCGCTCTGGGACGAGGCGATGGACGCCTTCGAGCGGGTCGGAGACACCGCCGCAGTGGCAAGAGTGTCTCTGGACGCGGCGCTGCAGGTGGCGTGGTGGCGACGAGGCAATGACATCACGCGACTGGTGAGTCGGGGACTGGCGGTGCTGGGTGACGAACCCAGCGCCACCCGCGCGGGCCTGTTGGCCGTGGCGGGCATGCTCGCCAGTCAGGCCGGTGAGTATGAGCGCGGCCACGAGATGCTCACCGAAGCTCTCGAGCTGGCGAGGCAGCATGGAGCCGACGATCGTGTGATCGGGCTCACGCTCTACGCGAAGGCCGCTCACCACTTCGCCTACCAGCAGTTCCCGGAGACGGTCGAGGTGGGGGTGGAGAGCATCGAGCACCTCCGGCGCGCGTTCGATCACTGGAGCGTGGCGACCATGCTGGGTTACGTCGGCGTGTCGCTCGGTTGGCTCGGACGGTTTGCAGAAGCGGCGGAGGTGGGCGAGGAAGGCGAGGAGCTTGCGCTCCGCTTGGGCAACTGGTCGGCCTTCGTGTTCGCCGAGCAGGCGCGCGGGTTCCAAGACATCGGCCAGCAACCATCGGCAGAGACCCTCGAGCGGCGAGGCCAGCGGGCGCTGGAGATGGGTGAGGAGCTGGGATTTCCGTGGCTCAGCTCCCTCGGTCATGCGCGGGTCGGTCTGGCCATCTTCTGGCGGGGTCGTTGGCCGGAGGCGCGCGCCGAGTTCGAGGAGGCGGCTCGGTTGGAGGTGCGGGGCGCGACCGGCGGCCACCTGGCTCGACTGCTCTTGATCCATGCCTACCTCGGGGATCGCTCGACCACGCTGGAGATGCTCGATCGCGCTCGTGTCGACTTTCCAGTGCTCGGGCGACCGAGCTCGGGCACGGCCTGGGGGCTGGCGGCGAGTGCGGTTGAAGCGCTCACCCTCCTGGGCCTGCGCGACGACGCCGGCGGGCTCTACGACACCATGGCGGAGCTGGGGGCCACCGGGATCCTGATGCGGTCGTGGGACTTCCGCCTCGTGGCCACCCTGCAAGGCATGGCCGCCAGCGGCCGCGGAGCGTGGGAGATCGCGGAGGTCCACTTCGAGGAGGCCATCCAGGTCAGCCGTCGGCTCCCGATGCGCCACGAGGAGCCCGAAGCCTGCCGCTTCTACGCGCAGATGCTGCTCACCCGGGGTCAGCCTGGCGATCCCGACCGGGCCCAGGCGCTCGGAGAACGGGCCCTGGCCGCGTACGACGAGCTGGGAATGCCGGGGCACGCCACCCTGATGCGGAAGATCCTGAGCTGAGCTGAGCCGCTACGGTCGTGAGGATCCGCACGGTCGTGGCCGCCGTTCCATTGACATCGTGTGGCCCCTGCACGGCTGGGTCGTCGAGGAGTTGGTAGTATCTGGTGGCTGT
This sequence comes from Acidimicrobiales bacterium, assembly GCA_039927735.1. GTDB lineage: Bacteria > Actinomycetota > Acidimicrobiia > Acidimicrobiales > VFJN01 > VFJN01. The sequence continues at coordinate 10,114 of JBDSUN010000147.1, forward strand.
GACCATCGTTGGTGCGGCCCCTCCTCGCACATGATCGCACCGTTGCCCGGCCTCGTACTTCTCGGCGGCGCTGGCGTCTATGCCGTGCTCGTGGGCGCCGCGGACGTGACGTTCAACAGCACTCCTCTCCTCATCGGCGTGGCGGCACTGGCGGCCGGGATCGTCGGCCGGCGACAGCGGTTGGTGCCCATCGGCCTCACGCTGGCCGGTTGGGGCCTCGCGGTTCTGTTGGTGCGCGACGGTCCGCTCCCCGACAACCGTGCCGCTCCCGCCTACCTGGTCGGGATGAGCGTGGGTCTCCTGGCCGCAAACGACGTTGCCCGAAATTGGAGGGTCCCGCTCACGGGTGCGCTGATCTCGGCTCTGGCTGGTGGCCTCTCGTTCTATGCCGCCTACGACATCGAGGCGCTGAACCGGTGGCCGCTGTGGGCCGCCGCCTTGGCGGTCTGGGGTGTCTTCGAGGTGGCTCGCGCTCCGGATGCGGCATGACCGGTGATCCGGCCGCTGTGGCGCAAGACAGCTCGCCCTATGCGCAGCGGATGCCGAGGGCCGATCGCGATTCGTTCGGCTGACCGCGCGGAGAGCGAGCAGTGCGTTGGCCGGCACCGACAACGGGAGAACGGTCCGCGTCACGAGGCGGTCCACGTCGAGGCGCGAGCACCCTCCCGATGGTCAGGGGATTGTAGGGAGCTCGAGGCCCACCGCTGCCGCACGCGCGCCGCGACCAGGGGAGGCGCTACGAGGAACGGTCGTGCCCGTCTTGGCGAGGTGTGAGCTCCAGCGTGACCAACCCCACCGCCACCATCAGCATCAAGGCCACGTTTCCGCCGCGGCTCCCCAGCACCTGGTCGTTGGAGCTCAGGTCCACGTTGATGGCGACGGCGAGGAGCGCACAGCCGATCACCGCGGCTGCCCGTGCCAGGCGCAGGTCCGCGGCGAAGCCGACGACCGTGAAGGCGCCGGCGGCCAGCGTCGCGAGCGCCAGCAGCGGGTTGAACGAGAAGTGCTTGGCCCAGACGAAGTCGTCTCGATACGGCAGCACGAGCGCACCTGGGCTCTCCGTCCAGCCGAGGTCGCGGGAGAGCCACAGGCCGACCAGCCCCACGAGCACGACCGCGCCACCGATCAGCAGCCCAGCCCGGCGGGCTCGTGTTGCGTTCACGATGCACGCACCAGCGCTCGTGCGAGCCAGTGCCTGCTGCGCATCCATCCAGGCCGTGCCACTCCGTCCAACCCGCCGACGCGCCCCGCCGCGGTGGCGAACAGGACGAGGTGACCGCCGATCATCATCCAGTAGGCCCAGCCCCACTCGTCGGGGGTGTTGGCCACCGACAGAAGGATGCCCACCGACAGGCCGGCGCCGACCAGTGCGAACAGACGGGTGGCGAGGCCGAGCACCAGGAACGTGGCCAGGAGGATCTCCGTGATCCAGGTCGCCCACGCGAACAGCGTCCAGTTGGGCAGCACCAACGTGTCGACCACCCACGCATACGGCGCGAAGACCTCGTTGCTCACCGCCCCCTCGA
>JBDSUN010000148.1:0-4433 GCA_039927735.1 Acidimicrobiales bacterium
CACGGCGCCGCCGCCGCCGCCGGCGGCGCCCGACGGGCTGCCGCCGGAGCTGCCCGACGACGACGCCGAGTCGATCGACCTGTCGGGCGGGGAGGGGATCGATGCTGCTCCCATGCCGCCGGTCACCGGCGACGTCTCCACACCCCCGCCGGGAGCCGGCGAGGTCGACCTCGGCGACGACGGGGTGCCGGTGGCGCCGGCGACGGTCGACGCTGAGGCGCAGTCGCCCGTGCCGGCGATGGGCAACCAGTCGCCCGTCCCCCAGATGGGCACCATCCCCGCCGACGGTGAGATCGACCTCGGCACCGGCGGGGCGCCGATGCCGCCCGTAGGTGGCGACGTCGACACCGCGCCGCCGGGCGCCGAGGACCCCACGAACACGGAGGTCGTGCTCCCTACGGACACCGAGGTCGAGCTTCCCACGGCCGAACCGCAGCCGGAGATCGTGGAGGAGGACGAGAGCACGCTGATGGCGGTCGAGCCCGGCCAGGAGAGAATCAGCGCCGCCGCCCTCACGGGCGCGCTGCTCGACGAACTGGACATGGACGACCCCGCCCGCGAGCGGATGATCGGCCTGCTCGCCGAGCAGGCGGCGGACGGCACGATCACCGTGGACGAGCTCTACGCCGCCTTCGACGCAGCCGGGTTCGAGGACACCCCCACCGACGGAACCGCCACGACCGTGCAGACCGTGCTGGACACAGGTGACGACCTGCCCCGCACCGCGGTCGTGCGCATCGACGGCGAAGGCGTCGGGGTGTTCCGCATCCGCAGCCACGGCGACGTGGTCGAGCTCGAGTCGTTGCAGACCGGCTCGGTGTACGTCGCGGAGCCTCGCGACGTCGAACAGGCGTGGCGCGACAGCGGTTCGCGGGTCCTGATGGCACCGGCGGCGGCGGTCTCCGCCGCTCCCATCGAGGCACCGGTTGGCGCGCCGGAGGCGACGCCGGCCGCCGAGGAGGCGGAGTCGGGCAACGGCATGCGCAACGTCCTCGTGGCCGGAGCGGTGCTGCTTCCGCTGGCGGGCGGGGCGACCTTCCTCGCCACCAGGAAGATCCGCTGAGGTCCGATCGGGGTCGGTGCGCAGCGCTCGGCGCACCGACCCCCGCTCCGCTCAGTTGACCGGACCGCTCTGCACTCGGGTCGCCCAGGCCTGCGACCAGGTCGCCGGAATCCTTTCCGACGGCTCCGGCCAGGACCTGGTCCGTCGCGTGCGCGAGGGGCTCGACGAGCCGCTGCGGGTAGCGGTGGCCGGCCGCGTGAACGCCGGCAAGTCGACCCTCGTGAACGCCCTGCTCCGGCAGCGCGTGGCGCCCACCGACGTCAGCGAGTGCACCCGCTACGTCACGTGGTACCGCTACGGAGTGCCTGAGCGGCTCGAGGTGGTGAGCCGGGACGGCAGCCGGCAGCGGATGGCGCTCCTGGCTGACGGCTCCCTGCCGAGGTCCCCGACGGAGCCGGGGCAGGACGTCGACCACCTCGATGTGTACCTGGCCCACGACGCGCTCCGGGACCTCGTGCTGATCGACACCCCCGGGCTCGGGTCGCTCAACGCCGAGTACAGCGCCGCCACCATCGAGGTGCTCGGTCTCGACGGCGACTCCCGCCAGGCGGTGGCGCAGGCCGACGCCCTCGTGTTCGTGCTCACGGCAACGCTGCGCAGCGATGAGGCCATCGTGCTCAAGAGCTTCCGTGATGCGCTCGAAGGCACGTCGGCATCGTCGCTGAGCGCCCTGTGCGTGCTCAACAAGGCCGACCTCGTCAGCGATGGGGACGACCCGCTCGAAGCGGCGACCGCGCTGGCCGACCAGTTCTCCGAGTCGCTCCGGGACGTCGTTGCAGTGGTCCGGCCTGTCGTCTCGCTGCTGGCCGAGTCCGTGGAAACCGGGCGGTTCACCGAAGCGCACGCCGTCGCCCTCCGGGCCCTCGCCTCGCTGCCTGAGGCCACCCAGCGCTCCCTGCTGCTCTCCGTCGATCGCTTCGCGACGGCGGACGTACCGGTGGCCGCCTCGGATCGCGCCGAGCTGCTCAACATCCTCGGGCTGTACGGGGTGGAGGTGGCGCTGCGCCTCGTGACCCAGGGCCGGCAGACGGCGGCCCAGCTGCACGACGACCTGCGCGCCCGCTCCGGTGTCGAGTCGCTCCGCGGGCTTCTCCTGGGCACGTTCGCCCGCAACGCCGACGCGCTGAAGGCCAGCGGTGCCCTCGCCGCCCTCGAGCGGCTCAGCTACGCCATGGCCGACCCGGCCCTGGCCGACGCGCGTCGCGATCTCCACGACGAGATCGATGCCGTGCGCATCGACCCGTCGATGCACCGGCTTCAGGAGCTCCGGGCCCTGCAGGAGTGCGCCACGGGACAGGTCACCCTCCCAGGCGAGCTCGAGGGCGACCTCCGCCGCCTCGCCAGCGGGGTGTCGCCCGCCGAGCGCCTCGGCCTGCCCACCAGCGCCTCGGGCGACGAGCTGCAGCGAGCGGCGTCGGCGGCGGCCTCCTCGTGGAAGCGCTTTCGGAACGACGGACGCGCCAGCCCCGGCCAGCAGTGGGTCGCCGACGTGATGACGCGCAGCTGCGAGCGCCTCTGGGTGGAAGCCGGCGAAGGGGCGGCGAGATGAGCGAGCCCGCCGAGGCGACGCTGCCCGCCCGTCCTGCCGCCGCACCGGTCAACGAGCGTGTGGCCACGTTGGTGAACGAGCTCATCCGCCTGACGTTGACGGAGGGCGCCGGCCACCTCGGGGATCGCCTGCGCGACGAGGCCGCTCGTTGGCGAGCGAAGGAGACGTCGGTGGTGGTGGCGGCAGAGCCGAACCGCGGCAAGAGCTCTCTCGTCAACGCTCTGCTCGGCGAGGAGATCGTGCCATCTGGCTCGACGTCGGCCACCGGGGCCCACCTCGTGATCCGGTACGGGTCCGAGCGCCGAGCCTCGGTGATACGCGAGGGCGACGTCCCGGTGAGCGTCCCCTTCGATCAGATCGCGCGCCTGGCGACGGCGGCGCCCTCCGAGGGCATCGAGGGGGTGGTGATCGAGCTCGACCACCCGCTGCTGGCCACGGGCCTCGTGCTCGTCGATACCCCTGGAGTGGGAGGACTGTCCCAGGCGCACGGGCGGATAACGCTGACGGCGCTGGCCAAGGCGGACGCGCTGGTGTTCCTCCTCGACCCGTCCGAGCCGCTCTCCCAGCCCGAGCTGGTCTTCCTGGCCCGGGCGGCCGAGCGCCTCGACCGCGTCGTGTTCGCGATGGTCCGCACCGACCGCTATCCCGGCTGGCGGCAGGTGGCCGACGATGACCGGACCCTGATCGCCCGCCATGCCCCTCGGTTCGACGGAGCGCCCCTCGTGCCGACCAGCGCGCGCCTGGCGATGGCGGCGCTGCCTGCGGAGCCCGGAGCGGAGCCCGACGCAGCCCTCCTGGCCGAGAGCGGCGTGCGCGACCTGAGCGATGCGCTCATGCGGTCGGTCGTCGGCCAGGTGGCGGCTGTGCGGCTCGCCAACCTCCTGCGCCTGGCGGCCACGGTGGTCGAGGAGCTCGACGCACCCGTGCGGGCGGCCTCCGCAGCGGCCGAGGGCGAGTCGGAGGCGCGGGACGTGGCGGCCCGCACGCAAGCGACCCACGACGACCTGCGCGACGCCGCCGAGCGGCTGCAGGTGGAGGTCACCGATCGGTTCAACGCGATGCGCGACCTGGCCAACGCGGAGTTCACCCGCCTGATGCGCGACCTGTCGACCCGCTTCGACGCCGACAAGGGCGCGGCGCCTGCCCCGGGCGAGGACCTGATCGATCTGGTGCAGGCCGAGGTGCGTGCCGGGTGCGCCGAGCTCACCCAGCGCCTCGACGACGAGGTGGGTGGCATCGCCACGGACATCGCGGTCGCGGTGGGCGACCTCGACCTCGATCTGCGGTCGTTGCAGATCGGTGCCGACGCCATCGCCCCGGTCGGCGACGTCGACGACCAGGTTCCTGATCCGATGCTCCGCCTGCGGGTCGCGTCAGCGGTCGCGTCTGGCGGCACCGGCCTCACGATGTTCGGCAAGTACGCCGCCGGCGATCCGGTGCTGGCCGGGATGATGGGCGCTGGCGCGATCCTCGCCATCACCATGGCTGCGGTCAACGTGAAGATGATGCGCCGCCAGCGGGACGTGGCCAGCCTCCGCAAGCAGGTGCAGACCGCCTTGGAGGGAGCCCGCTCCGAAGTGGCTCCCGCCCTCCGCCAGCAGATCCTGGCCGCTCAGCGCGAGCTGGAGCGGGCCATGAAGGCGACCGTGCGCCGGCAGGCCCGAGACCTCCAGGCCCGGGTGGCCGAGGCCACCCAGCTCGCCCGCTCGGACGCCGCCGAGCGTAAGGCCGCCAAGACCGACGCCGAACGGCGTCTGGCCGCCCACGCCCCCTACCGCCAGAAGGTCGACGCCCTTCAGACCGAGGTCGCCCGCATCCTCA
>JBDSUN010000149.1:0-12590 GCA_039927735.1 Acidimicrobiales bacterium
CAGACCGGCCACGATGACCGGCAGGGCCAAGGGCAGCTCGACGGTGAGCAGGCGTCGGGTGCGCGAGAGCCCGAGACCGTCGGCCGCGTCGGTGACGGCGGCCGGCACGCCGTCGATCCCCGCCACCATGTTCCGCACCAGCACGAGCAAGGTGTAGCTGGTGAGGGCCACCTCGGCGGCGACCACGCTGCCGAACCGGGAGCGCAGCAGCCCGAAGAGGGCCACGCTGGGGATGGTGTAGAGGAACCCGGTGAAGGCGGTGATCGGGGCCAGGGACCACCGCAGGCGCAGCGCCACCGCCGACAGGCCGGCGGAGATCACGGTGCCGGCACCGACGGCGATGAAGGTGAGCTTGAGGTGCTGGAAGGTGGCCTCCCAGAGCTCGGTGCGGGTCTGCTCCCGCAGGAACACCCACTCCCATCGCACGATGGGGTTGGTGGCCTGCGTATCGACGTCGAGGCCGTCGACGCGCGCCTTCACCCACACGGCCAGGAGCGCCAGCGCCGCCACCGCGCCGGCGTAGCTCAGCATCCGCCGCCGGGTCATCCCGCCAGCCCTCGGCGGATGGCTTCCAGCTCGACGAGGCCGGAGAAGTGGCCCGCTTCGTCTTCTACGACCGCCGCGGCACTGCGGGAGGTGAGGATGATCTCCAGAGCTTCCCGCAGGCTGCTCTCGGGGCTCACCCGGGCCAGCGGTGCGGTCGGCTCGAGATCCTCCAGTGAGGACACGGCGGCCAGCTCGTCGGCGCTCACCCAGCCGAGGAAGTGATCATCCTGGACCAGACCCAACCACCCGGCCGCACTGGCGGCCATGGAGGAGCGGACGCCGTCGAGCCCGACCTCGACGTCCGCCCAGATGCCGCCGGTGAGGTCGAGGTCGCGCACCCGGCTCAGGGACAGGCGCTTGATGCTCCGCTCGGCACCGAGGAACGACGCCACGAACTCCGAGGCGGGCGCGGCGAGCATGGCGTCGGGGGTGTCGTACTGCTCCAGCACACCCCCGACGTTGAGCACGGCCACCTTGTCGCCCAGTGCCACGGCCTCGTCGATGTCGTGCGTGACCAGCACGATGGTCTTGCGCACCTTGGCCTGGAGATCGAGGAGTTCGCGCTGGAGGCGGCCCCGCACGATGGGATCGACGGCGCCGAAGGGCTCGTCCATCAGCAGCACGGGTGGGTCCGCCGCCAGTGCGCGCGCCACGCCGACGCGCTGCTGCTGGCCGCCCGACAGCTCGGCCGGGAACCGCCGGAGCAAGGAGCGATCGAGCCCGACGAGGTCGACGAGCTCCTCCACGCGAGCCCGGATGCGGTCCTTCTCCCAGCCGAGCACCTTGGGGACCGTCGCCACGTTCTGGGCGATGGTGCGGTGCGGGAAGAGGCCGACCTGCTGGATGACGTAGCCGATGCTGCGGCGCAGCTCGGTGACGGACCGCTGGCGGATGTCCTCGCCGGCGATCGTGATCGTGCCGCCGGACGGCTCGATGAGGCGGTTGATCATCCGCAGGGTGGTGGTCTTCCCGCAGCCGGAGGGACCGATCAGCACCACGATGGAGCCGCCCTCGACGTCGAGGTCGAGGGAGCGCACGGCCGGCTGGGAGCTGCCCGGGAAGGTCTTGGTCACCCCGGCGAGGGTGATGTCGGTGTCCTCGCTCATGACGGTGTCCGCCGCTCCGCGTCGGTGTGCAGAAGCGCGAGCTCCTCGGCTGCGGATCCACCCCGCTCCACGCGGTATCCGGATGTCCGCTGCGAGCGCCCGGTCGGGGCGCACAGCTGGGTCTTTATGGGGAGTGAGCCTACTGGCCGGGGCGCGGAGGGGACGCACACCGTCATCATCGGGCGGCTGGCGGCCTGGTCGGCCTACCGCCGGCACGAGCCCATTGAGCCCATCTGCACCGTTGGGGGCGACGGGTAGCGTGAGCCGATGGGGGGAAGGAGGGATGGCATGCAACCCACCTCAGTGCTCCTGGCCGACGACGACGCCCGCTTCCGGACCATCGTGCGCTCCCTCCTCGAGGACGATGGCTACCGGGTGGTGGCGGAGGCGGCCGACGCCGGCGAGGCCCGCGCCCTGGCACGCGAGCACCAGCCCGACGTGGTCGTGCTGGACCTCGTCATGGCGGGATCGGTGGGCCTCAGCACCGCCCGTGAGCTGCTCGACGACGACCCCACCCGACCGGTGGTGGTGATCTCCAGCCTGTTCGACCCGCTGCTGGAGCGCGAGGCGGTCCGGATGGGGGCGTGGTACCTGGAAAAGATGGAGGGCGTCGAAGCCCTGGAGCACGTCATCGACGACGCCGTCTCCGTCTCCAACCCCGGCTGACCTGCCACCATCGCCGCATGGACCTCGAGGCGAAGCGGGTCGAGTACGAGACGGCTGGGTTCGACGTCGGCGACGTCGACCCGGACCCGATCGTGCAGGTGGAGGGCTGGCTGGCCGAGTGGATCGCCGTGGCTCCCAACGAGCCGACCGCCGTGGTCCTCGCCACCGCTGACGCCGACGGGCGGCCGTCGGCCCGAACCGTCCTCCTGCGCGGCTTCGACGAGCGTGGCCTGACCGTCTTCACGAGCTACGACAGCCGCAAGGGCCAGGAGCTGGGCGCCAACCCGCACGGCGCCATCTTGTGCAGCTGGGTGCCGCTGCTCCGCCAGGTGAGCTTCCGGGGACCGGTTGCGCAGGTGCCCCGGGCCGAGAGCGAGGCCTACTTCGCCACCCGTCCCCGGGGGAGCCAGCTGGCGGCGTGGGCATCGCACCAGTCGAGCGTGCTGGCCGACCGGACCGAGCTCGAAGCCCGCTTCACCAACGCCGGGCGGCGCTTCGCCGACGCCGAGGTCCCCTGTCCTCCGTACTGGGGCGGCTACCGCCTCGACCCGGACGAGATCGAGCTCTGGCAAGGTCGACCCAGCCGCATGCACGACCGGCTGCGCTACGAGCGAGCTGCCGCCGAGCCGTCAGGCTGGCGCATCGTCCGCCTCAGCCCCTAGTCGGGCCGCCCAGGTGCGGGCGGCGGCGGCGAGGGCGTCAACGAGCCCTGCGGTGTGGGGGATGGGTTGGCCGGCTGGGAGATCCGCCCAGAACGGGCCGCGGCTCCGGATTCGGGGTGGCAGCTCGATCTGCACGCCGCCGCGGCCGCAGGCGTTCACAGGGTTGCGTCGGTGGACCCCACGCAGGTCCTTCGGGATCTGGTCGAGGTCGTCGACGACGGTGTAGCAGGCGTCGATCGAGGTCCGCAGGTGGCCCGCGACGTGGGCCGCAAGGGGCCGGTTGCGACCGCCGAGCAGCAGGGTCGTCCAGAGGCCGGCCCGACCGTAGCCGTGGATGGCCACGGCCACGTCGACGTGGGTGATGAACTCGGCCAGGGCGGGTGACTCGGTTGGGTCCACCTCGATGGACGGGACGTGCCACCGCAGGGTCGCCGGCTGGCGGACGGCGTACAGCGAGGCACCGGATGCCTCCGCCGCCGATGCGGCAACGCGGTCGGTCCCCTCCTCGAGGTTCCCGCCGTGGAAGGCCATGAACCCGAAGGTGGACCGCAGCTCGAGGTCCTCCTCCACGCCGTCGTGAGCCAGCAGCTCGGCGAAGCGCCCCACCGGCTCAGGACCGCCGGCGGGTGTGGAGGCCGAACGTGGCGGTGAGCACGGCCGCCAGACCGAGGGCGAGCAGCAGCCCGAGCCGGCCGGACCCGAACCCGTTGACCCACTGGGCGATCGAGCCCGACCAGCCGGTCACCACCTCGACTGCTGCGGAGCCGCGACCCACCTCGCCGGCTCGTACTCGCCGCTCGTACCAGCCGTAGTGCGCGAGGTAGGCGCCCGCCAGGATGAGGAGCAGTCCGGACGCTCTCGTGACGTACGGGAGCACCTGGCGAAGGCGGCGCACCAGGCTCTGGCGGGCCATGCCCAGGCTGACGGTCAGGATCAGGAGGACGAGCGTCATCCCGAGCGCGTAGGCGACGAAGACACCGAGGCTCGCCGCCGCGTCCTCCCGACGGAAGGTCCCCACGACGGCGCCGGTGAAGAGGGGCAAGGCACAGCTGATGGACGCGATGGCGTAGGACACGCCGTACACGAACATGGATCGGCCATCGCTGGTGCGGCCCCCGCGGTCGAGCTTGGGCAGACGGACGACCGGTTCCCAGCCCCTCAGCATGGCCACGCCGAGACCCACCACGACCACGCCGATCACGATCGTGGCCGTGGGCGTCCAGGCATCGACCGAGGCGGAGAGGTGGTAGGTCGCGATCCCGACCAGGCTGAACACGAGCAGAAAGCCGCCCGAGACGGAGAGGCCCACCGCCAGCGAACGGCTCACGCTGGTCCGCACGTTTCGCTCGTCCCCGTCCAGGCCGAGGAAGAAGCCGAGGTAGGCGGGCAACATGGCGAAGCCGCACGGGTTCACCGTCGCCAGCATCCCCGACGCAAAGGCGATGCTCTGCGCCTTGGTCACGGAGCGATGCCGAGCTCGTCGGCCAGCAAGGCGCGGAGCTCGTCGGCGTCGATCTCGCCGTACCGGCTGGCGACGATCGCACCGTCGGCGTCGAGCAGCACGGTGGTGGGCAGCACGGTGCCCCCCAGAGCGGTGATCACCGTGCTGTCGCGATCCTGGGCGGTGGGATAGGTCACGCCGGTCCGCTCCACCAGGGCCTGGGCGTCCTCGGCCCGATCGGCGACGGCCAGGCCGAGGAAGGAGACCTCGGCGCCGACGTCCTGGAAGACCTCTTCGAAGGCGGGCATCTCGGTGATGCAGGGCACGCAGGTCGAGGCGAAGAAGTTGATGACCATCGGTCGGCCCCGCAGGCTCGCCAGCGGCACCTCCTCTCCGTCGAAGGTGGTGAAGGTGACCTGGTCGGTGGAGGGCGCCTCGTCGTCGGGGGTGAGCTCCAAGGTGGGTGGGGTGGGCACCGTCTCGGTGTCGTCGTCGGCGAGGACGACGTAGGTGCCGACGGCGGCGGCGGTGGCCAGCACGGTGGAAAAGGCGACGAGGCGCCAGGGCAGCCGAGGGGAGGAAGGCACGGCGCTGACGGTACCGCCGACCCCGAGGGGCCCACACGTCGGCGGGCCAACCGCGGGGCAGGCTGGGGGTCGGTCGTCGACGCGTCGGCGGCGGCCGTTGCCCCAGCCCGCCCGAGGCGGCGGAGGTGGGATCAGGCGATCTTGTAGACCACCCGGTCCTGGAGGTGCTCGGGGATGGGGATGTCCGGCAGCTGGTCCTCGGCCCGGGCCACCTTCGGGGGACGTCCCCGGCGGCGCTTGCTCTGGAGCACCCGGCCGTTGAGCAGCAGCTGGCCACCCCAGACGCCCCACGGCTCGCGCCGCTCAAGGGCCCCTTCGAGGCACTCGGCCATCACCGGGCAGAGCGCGCAGACCTGCTTGGCCTTGGCGATGTCCTGCAGCTCCTCGCTGAAGAACAGACCGCTCATGGTGCCAGCCATGTCGTTGCAGCGGGCATCCGCCCACCAGCCTCGGTCCTCGACGGGCTCGGGCCCGCTGGGTTCTTGGAACTCGTACTCGTATCGCTCGGGCAACATCGCCCTGCCCCCTCGTGTCGGGATCTCGTGGGTGGGTGTCGTGGATGGGATGGGTGGAGGTCGGGACCGGGGCCAGAGAACGAGAAAGGCCGCCGGGCTGATCCCGGCGGCCTCTCGGAGGCGTTCTGCATCTCGCTGGCGGAAGGCCTAGGGCGAGTGCTCCGAGAGGGGCCGGGTCGGGCGGTTCTTGCGGTTGAGCACCATGAAGGTGGCCGGCTTCGCGATGGCGCCCTGGGTCCAGGTGGACGACAGGTGGCTGCCGGACCCCTGGTGCCCCGTGCCGGCGCCATAGGCCACGGCGGTGGTGGCAGTGGGGCACGCCGACACGGTGACGGCGCCGAGGCGCGCAGCACCGGCGGAAGCCAGGAGGCCTGCCTTGGTGTGCGTGTCGGTCGTCATCGTCGGTGGCTCCTTCGAGCGGGACGGGCCCGGGTCGGCGACTCGGTCCAGGCATCGGACCACGCGTCGCCGGGCGAGTCAACTGCATTTCGGAAGATTCCCGGCCGGTAGGTTGCCGGGCGATGTCGGACCTGACGGAGCGGCCAAGAGCCGGGCGCGTGTTCGAGGGCGCCCGCCGGGTGCGCCTCGCCGACGTCAGTCCCGCCGGTCGACTGCGCCTCGACGCTGCCGCCCGCTTCCTCCAGGACCTCTCGGCCGACGACACCGCCGACAGCGCCCTCCCTGACGCCGAGGCGTGGGTGGTTCGCAAGACGATCATCGAGGTGCGGGCCTTCCCGCGCTACCTCGAGCCGCTGGCGCTGGCGACCTGGTGCTCCGGCACCGGCAGCCACTGGGCCGAGCGCCGCATCAGCATCGAGGGCGATCACGGCGGGGCCATCGCCGCCGCCACCACGTGGGTGCACGTCGACCGGGCGACCGGCCGGCCCAGCCGCATCCCGGCCGGGTTCGACGAGATCTACGGCGAGGCCCACGGCGGCCGCCGGGTGAAGGCCCGGCTCGACCACCCGGATGCCCCCGCAGATGGCGCGGCCCATCACTTCGACTGGCCCCTTCGGTTCACCGACTTCGACGTCCTCGACCACGTCAACAACGCCGCCGGCTGGCAGATCGTCGAAGAGGCCCTCGTCGCGCGGCGCGACCTGCGAGCCCCCCTGCGCGCCGAGGTCCAGCACCGGACCGCCATCGAACGCGGGGCCACGGTGGAGATCACGGTCGCCGGCGCTGACGACAGCCTCACCCTGTGGGCGGTGGCCGATGGCATCGTCGCGCTGACGGCCACGGTCGCCGCCACCCGCTGAGCAGATCGGTGGGGGCTACTCGATCAGGCTGTAGCGGAGGGTGCCGTGGTCGTCGTGGCTGACGACGTGGCCTGACTCGCGCAGGTGCTCGAGGTGGGCGTAAGTCTCGCTCTCGGCCATCTGGCCCCACGACCGGGGCTTGAAGAGCCGCTGCGAGTAGTCCTCGACGGAGCCGGTGCCCAGCTCCTCGACCGCAGCTCGAAGGGTGTCGAGGCGCTCTTCGTGATGGTCACGGATCGCGTGCGCCCGCCCGCTGAGGTCGGCGAATGGGTGGCCGTGGGCGGGTAGGGCCAGGGTGACGCCCTCCAGGCCGGCCACCTTGTCCAGCGAGGTGAAGAACTGGCTCAGCGGGTCGGCCCCGGCCACCAGACCGGAGATGTGCGGGGTGATGGTCGGCAGCACGTGGTCGCCGGAGAGCACGATGCCGTTGGTGGCGTCGAAGAGGCAGAGGTGGTCGTTGGTGTGGCCCGGCGTGTGGACGGCCACCCACTCCCGGCGGGCGAGGGTGATCACCTCGGCGTCGTCCACCCGCCGCGTGGGAGCAGGGGTGCGCATGAACCGCTTGAGCGCGTGGCGGTAGAGCCCGTAGTTGAGGCGGCGCTTGAGCGGTGGTTGGAAGGTGGCGTCGGTTCGCCACGGCATCTGGCGGTTCCAGGGCGGCGCCGCGATGGTGGTCTCCGCCTCGGCATCGGGATCGAGGCCATCGTCCTCGGCTGGATCGAACCACGTGCGGAAGCTCCGGTGGGAGATGACCTCGGCACCGTAGGTGTCCCGGAGGCGACCAGCCCCACCGAAGTGGTCGGGGTGGGAGTGGGTGACGATCACCGTGTGCACGTTGCGCGGCTTGTAGCCGGCCGTCTTGAGCCGATCGACCAAGGCCCGCCATGACGTCGGGCCCGGAAGGCCCGGATCGACGATGGCTACGCCGCGCTCGTCCTCCAGGAAGTAGCAGTTGACGTGCCCGAGCCCGGGGAGCGAGATGGGCAGCTGCGATCGCAGGATGCCCGGTGCCATCTCGGTGATCTCGGTGCCGGCCGGCTCCTGCTCCTGGCGCTTCGGCCGGTCGGTGGTGGGCGCGACCATGCCGCCGAACCTACTTGACCGTTGGGTCAAGTGCTCCGGCCGGTTTGAACACGTTGGCCCGGTACCACCGCAGCTCGTCGATCGACTCCCGGATGTCGTCCAGTGCCCGGTGGGCGGTGGCCTTGCGGGGCACGGCTTCCAGCGCCCCCGGGTACCACCGGCGGGTGAGCTCCTTGATGGTGGACACGTCCACCGAGCGGTAGTGCAGGTGCTCCTCGATCTCGGGGAGGTGGATGGCCAGGAAGCGGCGGTCGGTGCCGATGGAGTTGCCGCACAGGGGGACGGTGCGGGCCTCCGGGACGTGCTGGCGGATGAAGGCCAGGGTGGCGGCGCCCGCCTCGTGGAGGCTGATGGTGGAGGCGGCGATGGCGGTGAGCAGGCCGCTGGAGGTGTGCATGTCGACAACGACGCGCTCCATCCCCTGCAGGGCCTCGGGCGGCTGGTGGACGACGAGGTCGGGGCCTTCGGCCACGATGTTGAGCTCGTCGTCGGTGACGAGGGTGGCGATCTCGACGATGACGTGACGGGCTGGGTCGAGGCCCGTCATCTCCAGATCCATCCACACCAGCATCGGCGCAGGCTACCGCTCACCCTTTGACAGCCATCCCTCTACCTTGTCGCCATGCTCGACGTGCCCGTGGTGCGGCTCGACCCCGATCTGCCGCTGCCCGCCTACGCCCGCCCCGGCGACGCCGGCCTCGACCTGCTGGCTCGGGAGGACGTCACCCTCGCCCCCGCCGGCGGGCGCGCCCTCGTCCCCACCGGCATCGCCATCGCCATCCCGGATGGCTACGCCGGGTTCGTGCAGCCCCGCAGCGGCCTGGCCCTGCGGCACGGGGTCACCTGCATCAACTCCCCCGGGCTCATCGACGCCGGCTACCGGGACGAGCTCAAGGTCGCCCTCGTCAACCTCGACCCGACCGAGGCCTTCGAGGTGCGGCGCGGTGAGCGGATCGCCCAGCTCGTGGTGCAGGCGGTGGCGCGCGTCGAGTGGCAGGCGGTGGCCGCACTGGAGGGGATCAACCGGGGCGGCGGGTTCGGCTCCACGGGCCGCTGACCCGCTGTTGCCTCTGCCGAGCACCTGCGAAGGACTCGCAGTAGGGTCGCCGGCGTGCACATCCCCGATGGGTTCATCAACGCCGGGACGTCGGTGGGGGCGGCCGGCGTCGCCCTCGGCACGATGGGTGTGGCGGTGCGCCGGACGCGCGAGGTCCTCGGGGAGCGTCAGGTGCCCCTCGCGGCGCTGACAGCCGCCTTCATCTTCGCCGCTCAGATGCTCAACTTCCCCGTGGCCAGCGGGACGAGCGGCCACCTCCTCGGTGGGGTGCTGGCAGCCGTGCTGGTCGGGCCGTGGACCGGCGCCATCTGCGTAGCCGTCGTCCTCGCCGTGCAGGCCCTGCTGTTCGCCGACGGCGGGCTCAGCGCTCTCGGGCTGAACGTCGTGAACATGTCGCTGGTTGGCGCGGTCGGCGGGTACCTCGTGTTCCGGGCCATCCGCCGGCTGCTCCCCGAGCGCTTCGTGGGGACGGAGGTGGCCGCCGGTGTGGCGGCCTTCCTGTCCGTGCCGATGGCCGCCGCCGCCTTCACCCTCGAGTTCGCCATCGGCGGCAACGCGGAGGTGGCCTGGGGCGATGTCGCCCTCGCCATGGTCGGCGCCCATCTGCTCATCGGGATCGGCGAGGGCGTCATCACCGCCATGGCCGTCGGTGCCGTGCTGGCCTCCCGACCCGATCTCGTCCACGCCGCTGACGGCACGGCTGGGCCCCTCGAGATCCGCCCCACCGAGGTGGCGCGCTGATGGCCGCGGCCACGTCCGTCCGCCACGGACGCACCCTGTGGCTGGTGGGGCTGCTCGTCGCCGTGGCTCTGGCCGCGGTCCTGAGCTCCTACGCGTCGAGTCAGCCCGACGGCCTCGAGAAGGTCGCCGACGAGGAAGGGTTCCTCTCCAGCGCACAAGACCACGACCTCGCCGACAGTCCGCTGGCCGACTACGGCGTGCGGGGCGTCGACGACGATCGGCTGTCGGTGGGCCTGGCCGGCCTGGCCGGGGTTGCCGCCACGCTGGCGGTCGGTGGCGGGCTCCTCTGGCTGGTCCGTCGACGGGACGACGGATCCACGACGGCCGGCCCCGTCTGAGGATGGGCGCTGGCCACCTCCACCCGCTGTCGGTGCCCGGGCCAAGCCCCCTGCACGCGCTCCGAGCCCACACCAAGGTGGTGGCCACCCTGTTGTTCGTGCTCGCCGTGGTCACGACGCCGCGCGAGGCGTTCTGGGCCTACGGGGTGCATGCGCTCGTGCTGGTCGGGTTGGCCCGGCTCGGGCGGGTGCCGGCGCGCGTCATGGCCCGGCGGATGGTGCTGGAGCTGCCCTTCCTCGCCTTCGCCCTGCTGCTTCCCTTCGTCGCGCGCGGTCCCGACGTCGAGGTGCTCGGCCTGCACCTCTCGCAGGACGGGCTGTGGGCGGCGTGGAACGTGCTGGCCAAGGGCACCCTCGGGTTGGCCGCCAGCCTGGTGCTGGTGGCGACGACGCCGACCGTCGACCTGCTGCAGGGCCTCGAGCGCCTCCGGGTGCCGCCGGTGTTCACGGCGATCGCCTCGTTCATGCTGCGCTACGTCGAGGTGATCGCCGCGGAGCTGCGGCGGATGCAGGTGGCCCGCATCAGCCGGGGCCACGACCCGCGCTGGATCTGGCAGCTGCGGGCCATGGCGTCCACCGTGGGCGCGCTGTTCGTGCGCACCTTCGAGCGGGGCGAGCGGGTGCACCTGGCCATGGTGGCGCGGGGCTACGAGGGGACGATGCCGTCCACCGGGGCGCCGTCCGCCACCGCCATCGAGTGGTCCACCGTGCTGCTGGCGCCGCTGGCGGCTGCCCTCGTCAGCATGGCGGCGTGGGGCGCGCTCGGATGACGGCCGGCTCGCTGCGGGTGAGAGGGCTCGCCTACGCCTACCCGAGCGGCCGCCAGGCCCTCTACGGGATCGACCTCGACGTGGCCGCCGGTGAGCGGGTGGCGGTCCTCGGCCCCAACGGCGCCGGCAAGACCACCTTCGTGCTCCACCTCAACGGCGTGCTGACGGCCGGCGTCGGCACGGTCACCGTCGGCGGGCTGGTCGTCGAGAAGGCCAACCTCCGCGAGGTGCGGCGGCGGGTCGGCATCGTCTTCCAGGACCCCGACGACCAGCTCTTCATGCCCACCGTCCACGACGACGTGGCCTTTGGCCCGGCCAACCTCGGGCACCGAGGCGAAGATCTCGAGCGGCGAGTGGCCGACGCCCTCGACCGGGTGGGCATGAGCCACGCCGGGGCTCGGGCGCCGCACCAGCTCAGCGCCGGCGAGCGCCGCCGGGTGGCGGTGGCCACCGTGCTGGCCATGGACCCGGAGGTCCTGGTGCTCGACGAGCCCTCCAGCCACCTCGACCCGATGGCTCGGCGGGAGCTGGCCGACGTCGTCCGCACCCTCGACCTCACCGTCGTGATGGTCACCCACGACCTGCCCTACGCCATGGAGCTCTGCGAGCGCGCCGTCCTCCTGGACGACGGCGTGATCGTGGCCGACCGCCCGACGGCCGAGCTCCTCGCCGACGACGCCCTGCTCCACGCCCATCGCCTCGAGCTCCCGTTCGGGTTCCGCCCGACCCCGGTCTGACGCAGACCAGACTGGCGGCATGGTGGAGATCAGCCAGCAGGGTGCGGTGTGGGTGCTGCGAGCCGACGATGGGGAGAACCGGTTCAACCGGGCCTCGATCGACGCTTGGCACGGCGCCCTGAACGAGGTCGAGGCGACCGAGGGGGCCTGTGCGCTCGTCACCGTCGGGTCGGGCAAGTACTACTCGAACGGTCTCGACCTCGACTGGATGCGCGAAGCCGACACCACCGGGTTCATTGAGGCCGTGCACCGGCTCTTCGGCCGGGTGCTGGGTCTTGACGTCTTCACGGTGGCGGCGGTCAACGGCCACGCCTTTGCCGGCGGGGCCATGCTGGCCTGCGCCCACGACCGCATCGTCATGCGGGCCGATCGCGGGTACTGGTGCCTGCCGGAGGTGGACCTCGGCCTGCCGCTCACGCCCGCCATGTACGCCACCGTCGCTGCCCATCTCCCGGCCGCCACCCTGGCCGAGGCGATCCTGACGGGCCGCCGCTACGGAGGCGTAGACGCTGTGGAGGCGGGCATCGCCGCGGAAGCCGTCGCCGAGGCTGAGGTGCTGGATCGCGCCGTCGCCATCGCGACCGCGATGGTGGACAAGGACCGCACTGTGCTGCGTGCCCACAAGGGGCTCCTCTACGGCGAGGCCCTGCGCACCTGCGGCGTGTGAACCGGGTCGGGACCGTCGGCGTGGCCAGCTCGAACCTGGCCCAACGAGCCCTCGGCGCGTCAGCCGGAGCCGTCGGTCGGCGTCGGTGCGATGACCCGGCGCTCGACGCCTCCAGCTCGGATCCGAGTGACCATCCGCCGGGCCTCGAGGGTGATGTCCAGCTCGACGGGGCTGGCGCCGTCCACGGTGACGAGCTCTGCGAAGGCGTCGCCGGCGGCGGTGCGGGCGGCCGTGACCTCGGTGTCGGGCAGATCCATGCGGCGGGCCACGACCGCCACGGCCACCTCCACCACCTTGCGGAGGTCGGCGTCCGCCGGCAGCGACAGGCGGATGTGGTCCAGATCGGGCTCAGGTATCCCGGGTGACCTCGCCGGGGGCCTTGTCGTCGCGCAGCCCGAGGTAGCTGGGGTGGCGG
>JBDSUN010000150.1:0-4075 GCA_039927735.1 Acidimicrobiales bacterium
CGGGCCGGGCGGGCCGCCGCCCGGGCCGCCCAGGGCTGGACCGACGACGACGTGGTGGTGGCCATCGTCGCCAACCTGCGGGTCCACAAGGATTATCCGACCCTGTTCGCGGCGGCGGCCGCTGCCCTCGCCGAGCAGCCGCAGCTGCGGTTCGTGTCGATCGGTCAGGGGCCGCTGGAGGGCGAGCTTCGGGCATCGCTGGCCGACCGTTCGCTGGGGGACCGGTTCACGATGCTCGGGTACCACGACGACCCGGCCGCCGTTCTGGCCGGTGCCGACGTGTTCACCCTCAGCTCCCGTCACGAAGGCCTGCCCATCAGCCTGCTGGAGGCCATGGCCCTCGGCCTCCCCCCGGTGGTCACGGCGGTGGGCGGCAACGCCCAGGTGGTCACCCACGGCGTCGACGGGCTGCTCGTGCCGGCCGGCCAGCCCGAGGCGCTGGCCGAGGCCTACGTGCTCCTCGCCCGATCCGGTGAGGACCGGGCCCGGCTCTCAGCGGCCGCCTCCCGGCGAGCCGAAGCCTTCGACATCGCCCGCACCTCCCGCATCGTCGAAAACCGCTACCAGTCGCTCGCACGAGGTCGGCGGGCCAACGGCTGAGCCCCTTCTCAGCATGGTGCGTCGAGGCGAGCACCCCGGCCGTAGCATCGCCCTCGATGGGAGCCACGGCCAGCCTGAAGCGGGGGATCGGCAGCGCCGTGAAGGCGGCTGCCGCCGGCGTCGACGTCGTCCGCCCCGGGGAGCCCGGCCTGGTCGTCCTGATCTACCACCGGATCGGAGGATGGACCTCGTCGCAGGTCGATCTGGCCACCGGGCGATTCGACGAGCAGGTGGCCGAGCTCGCCGAAGCTGGCCGACTCGTGTCCCTCGACCACGGGCTGTCGCGCCTGATGGCCGGGGACCTCCACGACCGGCCCGTCGTGCTGAGCTTCGACGACGGCACCGCCGACTGGGTTGACGAGGTCCTACCGGTGCTGTCGCGGTACCGAGCGCCGGCCACCTTCTACGTCGCCACCGACTTCGTGGAGCGGGGCTTGTCCTTCCCTGGTGGGGCCGCACCGATCTCCTGGGCGGGCCTCGGCGAGCTGTTGTCATCGGGGTTGGCCACCGTCGGTTCCCACACCCACACCCATGCCCTGCTGGACCGGGCGGACGGGCCGACAGCCGCTTCCGAGCTCGATCGCTCGATCGAGCTTATCGGCGAGCAGCTGGGCGTGGCCTGCGAGCACTTCGCGTACCCGAAGGCCCTGCTGGGTGCCCCCCCTGCGGAGGGCGAGGTACGCCAGCGCTTCCGCTCCGCCACCCTGGCCGGCAGCCGGGCCAACCCGGCCGGCGCCGACCTCCACCGGTTGCACCGCACCCCCATCCAGGTCGCGGACGGCATGCGCTGGTTCCGCCGCAAGGCCGCCGGCGGCATGCGCCTGGAGGACACGGCCCGCTCGGTCCTCAACCGCCGCCGCTACGCCGGGGCCACCACCTGATGCTCAAGCGGTGCCTCGACGTGGTCCTGGCAGCCGGTGCTCTGCTCATCCTCGCCGTGCCGATGGCCGTCGTGGCGGTCGCGGTGCGGGTCACCATGGGTGCACCGGTCCTGTTTCGCCACGTGCGGCCTGGCCGGCATGGCGAGCTCTTCGAGCTGGTGAAGTTCCGCACCATGCGTCGCGGATCCGGCTCCGACGCCGAGCGGCTCACCCGGCTCGGCCGGTTCCTGCGCTCCACCAGCATCGACGAGCTCCCCGAGCTGTGGAACATCCTGCGTGGCGACATGAGCCTGGTCGGCCCCCGGCCCCTGCTGGTGGGGTACCTCGATCTCTACTCGCCCCGCCAGGCGCGCCGCCACGAGGTGCGCCCCGGCCTCACCGGCCTGGCCCAGGTGGAGGGACGCAACCTGGTGGCGTGGGACGATCGCCTCGAGCTCGACGTGCGCTACGTCGAGACCCGCTCCCTGGCCCTCGACCTCCGCATCCTCGGCCGCACCTTCGGCGCCGTCATGCGGCGGGAAGGCATCAGCGGATCCGGCGAAGCCACGATGGCCCCCTTCGGCGGGAGTGCCCCGTGAGGATCACCGTGGTGGGCGCCGGCGGCCACGGCCGTGAGGTGGCCGACGTGGCGCAGGCCTGTGGGCTCGAGGTGGCCGGCTTCGTCGCCGACGGAGCCTCGGATGGAGCTGCCATCTCGCGACGCGGCCTCGTCGTCCTCGGCCCCGTCTCCGTCCTCGGCGGGTCGACGGAGATCGTCCTCGGCATCGGCGACGGGCGGGTGCGCCGCCGGTTGGCGGCCGAGCTGCCCGAGGCCGCGTGGACAGTCGCCCTGGTCCACCCGCTGGCCAGCGTCGGCGCGGACGTGGAGCTCGGCGTGGGCACGGTGGTGGCGGCCGGGGCGAGGCTCACCACCAACATCCGCGTCGGCCGCCACGTCTACATCGGCCCCAACGTCACCATCGGCCACGACGCCATGCTGAGCGACTTCGTGACGGTGCTCCCCGGCGCCACGGTGAGCGGCAACGTCACCCTCTCCCCGGGTGCCACGGTCGGCAGCGGGGCCAACCTCATCCAGGGCGTGACGGTGGGGGCCGACGCCGTCGTCGGCGCTGGCGCCGTCGTCACCCGAGACGTTCCGCCGGGCGTCACGGTGGCCGGTGTTCCTGCCCGCCCGCTGCCCGATCTACCGGGTCCAGCCGAAGGCTAGGGCCGTCAGCCGAAGGCTGCGGTGAGCACAGCGACGCCAGCCGGCCCGATGACCGACCTCAGTCGGTCAGGGAGGCCTCGACGATGTGGGGGCGGACGTGCTGCTCGAGCTCGAGGAGCAGGGTGCCGGCCTTGTTGGAGCTCAGGCCCATGATGTCGCTCCAGTGGAGCGGGTCGACCGCCACCCGGTTGATGAGGACGTGGGCGGTGGGCTGCGGGTCCTCGTCTACGCCCTGGAGCACCTCGTGGAGCTTCTCGCCCGGCCGGAGGCCCGTGTAGACGATCTCGATGGGCTGTTCGGCCTGGTCAGCCAGGCGCTTGGCCACATCCGCGATGCGCACAGGCTCTCCCATGTCCAGCACCATCGCCTCGCCGCTCTCGCCGATGGCGCCGGCCTGGATGACGAGCTGCACGGCCTCTTCGACGGTCATGAAGTAGCGGGTGACCTCGGGATGGGTGACGGTGATCGGCCCGCCCCGCTCGATCTGAGCCCGGAAGGCTCCGAGCACGCTGCCGCGACTGCCGAGCACGTTGCCGAAGCGCACCGAGATGAACGAGCCGTCGGCCTGCTCAGCGGCGGAGGCGGTGAGCCGCTCGGCGATGCGCTTGGTGGCGCCCAGCACGCTCACCGGGTCGGCCGCCTTGTCGGTGGAGATGTTGACGAAGGTGTCCACCCCACCCTCCAGCGCCAGGCGCAGCATGGTGGCGGTGCCCCACACGTTCGTCTTCACCGCCTCGCTGGGGTGCATCTCGCACAGCGGCAGGTGCTTGAGGGCGGCGGCGTGGAACACCACCTCGGGCTGGTGCTCCTCGAACACCTCGACCATGCGGTCGCGGTCGCGAATGTCGGCCACCACCAGGTTGCGGGTCTCCAGCAGGGCCCGCCCCTCGATGGACAGCTGCACGGCGTGGAGCGCGCTCTCGTCCCGGTCGAGCATGACGAGCTCGGCCGGCTCGTAGGAGTGCAGCTGGCGGCAGAGCTCCGAGCCGATGGACCCGCCGGCTCCGGTGACGAGCACCCTGCGACCGGTGAGGTAGTCGGCGATGCCGGCCAGGTCGGTGTCGATCTCGCGCCGGCCGAGCAGGTCGGCGGTGGTGAGGGGGCGGATGTCCTCGACGCCGATGCGGTCCTCGAACAGGTCGGCCACCGCCGGAACCGCCATCACCTTGAGACCGGCCGCCTCCCCCACCCGGGCCACCTCGCGGATGAGCGCGCCGTCGGCGGAGGGCACGGCGATGAGCAGCACCTCCGCCCGGGCCTCGTCGGCCACCCGGACGATGTCGGCGGTGCCGCCCCGCACCGGCACGCCCTTGATGCGGAGGTGGGCCTTGCGGGGATCGTCGTCCACCATCGCCACCGGGAGGTATGGGCTGTCGGGGTCGCGCAG
>JBDSUN010000151.1:0-2972 GCA_039927735.1 Acidimicrobiales bacterium
GGGCGTCCGCCTGCACGTCCAAGGCCTCCGCGGCAGGGTCGGTGTCCTGGTTGGCGAAGCTCATCTGGCTGAGCTCGACGAAGGGCACGAGGTGGAGGTGGACGTGGGGGACCTCCTCGCCCACGACCAGGACCCCGACTTTCGTAGGCCGGTAGATGGCGTCGAGCGCGCGTCCGATCGTCTGGGCCACCGTCCAGAGCCGGGCGTTGAGACCCGGGTCGAGATCGATCCAGTGGTCCACCGGTTCGATCGGCACGACCAGCGTGTGGCCCGGCGCCAGCAAGGCGATGGGCAAGAAGGCGACGACCTCGTCGTCCCGCCAGACGAAGCGGCCGGGGAGGTCGCCCTCGATGATCCTGGTGAAGAGCGTGGTCACGGGATCATCGTAGGGTGAGGGCGATGGCCGAGCAGGGGAGAAGCGACGAGGGAACCGATCGCATCCTCACCATCCCCAACGTCATCACCCTCGTCCGACTGAGCCTGCTGCCGGTGTTCCTCTGGCTGCTGTTCGCCCGTGACGATCGAGCCAACGCCGCCTGGCTCCTCGCCGCGCTGGGCACCACAGACTTTCTCGACGGCTACATCGCCAGGCGCTTCCACCAGGTGTCTGACCTCGGCAAGGTCCTCGATCCGGTGGCCGACCGGCTCCTGTTCTTCGTCGGGGTCGGCGGCATCCTCGTGGACGGGTCGGTTCCGGTGTGGTTCGCCATCGCCGTGCTCGTGCGCGAGGGGCTCGTGGCCGGTGCCACCCTCGGTCTGGCGGCCATGGGCGCGCGGCGCATCGACGTGACCTGGTTCGGCAAGGCGGCCACGTTCGACCTGATGATCGCCTTCCCCCTCTTCCTCGCTAGCGAGAGCACCCTTGGGTGGGCCGACGCCGCCGAGACGGCGGCCTACGTGTTCGGCATCCCTGGCCTGCTGCTGGCCTGGTACTCGGCCGCGCTCTACGTGCCGATGGGTCGCAAGGCCCTTCGGGAGGGGCGCCAGGACGCGGCTTCTGGGATGGGCCCCCCGGGGGTACCGTCCTCGCCATGAAGGCCGTGATCATGGCCGGGGGTGAAGGCACCCGTCTGCGCCCGCTCACCTCCAACGCGCCCAAGCCCATGATGCCACTGGTCAACGAGCCGATGATGGAGCACATCGTCAGGCTCCTCAAGCAGCACGGGTTCGACGAGATCGTGGTGACGGTGGCCTTCATGGCCAACAACATCCGGGCCTACTTCGGCGACGGCTCGGACTTCGGCGTGCGGATCGTCTACGCCATGGAGGACACGCCGCTGGGCACCGCCGGCTCGGTGCGCAACGCCATGGGCCAGCTCGACGAGCGGTTCCTGGTGATCTCCGGCGACGTCCTCACCGACATCGATCTCACCGCCATCGTCAAGGAGCACGACACCAAGCAGGCGCTGGCCACCATCGGTCTCGTGCGGGTCGAGAACCCCCTCGAGTTCGGCATCGTCATCACGCGCGATGACGGCTCCATCGAGCGCTTCCTGGAGAAGCCGTCCTGGGGCGAGGTGTTCAGCGACACCATCAACACGGGCATCTTCGTGCTGGAGCCGGAGATCTTCGAATACATCGAGCCGGATCGGTCGGTCGACTTCTCCTCCGAGGTGTTCCCCGCCATCCTGGCCGACGGCAAGCCGCTCTACGGGGCTGTCGCCGAGGGCTACTGGGAGGACGTCGGCACCCTCGAGAGCTACCTGTCCGCCCACAAGGACATCCTCGACGGCCACGTGCAGGTCGACATCCCCGGCTTCGAGATGGGCGACGGCGTCTTCGTGGGGGAGGGGGCCGAGCTGCACCCTGACGCCACCGTGGTCGGCCCGGCTGTCATCGGTGAGAACTGCCGCATCGAAGCCGGCGTGCGCCTCGGTCCCTACACGGTGCTGGGCACCAACGTCCGGGTACGGGCCAACGCCGACCTCGAGCGCGTCGTGGTCCACGACAACTCCTACCTCGGTGAGAGCGTGCGGCTCCGGGGGGCCACCATCGGACGCTCGTGCGACCTCCGGCGCGGCGTGCGCGGCGAGGAGGGGGTCGTGCTCGGCGACGAGTGCTTCATCGGTGAGCATGCGGTGCTGGCTACCGGCGTGAAGGTGTACCCGTTCAAGACGGTGGAGCAGAGCGCCGTCATCAACTCCTCCATCGTCTGGGAGAGCCGGGGTTCACGCTCGCTGTTCGGACGGGTGGGCGTGGCCGGGCTGGCCAACGTCGACATCACCCCCGAGCTGGCGACGCGGGTGGCCATGGCCTATGCCACGACCCTCAAGAAGGACAGCACGATCATCACCTCGCGTGACTCGAGCCGCTCGGCTCGGATGCTGAAGCGGGCGATGATGGCCGGTGCCAACGCCGCGGGGGCCAACGTGCTGGACCTCGAGGTGGCGTCGGTGCCCGTCACCCGCTTCATCGTGCGTCGGCCTGAGCACGCGGGGGGCCTGACCATCCGCCTGGTCGAAGCCGACCCGCAGAGCTGCGTGATCCGCTTCTTCGACACCAACGGCGCCGACCTGTCCGAGGACGCCCAGCGCAAGGTCGAGCGTCTCCTCGGGCGGGAGGACTTCCGACGGGTGTTCCCCGCCGAGATCGGTGACATCGGCTTTCCGCCCCGCGCCCTCGAGCAGTACACCGCCGCCCTCGAGGCCACCGTCGACATCCCGGCCATCCGGTACGCCCGCTTCAAGGTCGTCGTCGACTACTCGTACGGCTCCACGTCGTTCGTGATGCCCAACGTGCTGGCCAAGCTCGGCGCCGACATCCTCGGCCTCAACCCGTACGCCTCCACGATGGGAGCGCTGACCTTCGACCGCGGCGACCACGCGGCCCAGGTGGCGAGCTACGTGCGCGCCTCCGGCGCCCACCTCGGAGCCGTGCTCGACCCCGACGGCGAGCACCTCACGCTGATCGACGACGCCGGCCACATCCTCACCGACGAGCAGTCCCTGCTGTCGATCCTCTCGCTGGTGAGC
>JBDSUN010000152.1:0-3179 GCA_039927735.1 Acidimicrobiales bacterium
GGGGAACAAGCGTGAGGCCAGATCGACCGGGTCGCTCCATCGCTGGCGCAGGGCGCCCGCGGCCACCGCCATGAGGATGGCCAGGTTGACGAAGCCGGCCAGGAGCCAGTGGTTTCCGAGGACGGGCGCCTCCTGCCAGACCGTCAGGACGCCGACCGCCGCCAACAGGGCCAGCGGCCCCACCCGGCCGGGTCGCCACAAAACCAGGCCGGCGGCCACCGCCAGCAGGGCGTGGGCCGAGCTGGAGGTGACGAACGGGTTGCCCAAGAGGTGCCACACCGTCGCCAGCGCCCAGAGGACCGAGAACAGCGCCAGCCGGTCGTGGTGGGCGCTGGGCGCGCCGTCGCGCCGGGGCAAGTGCGGTCGCAGCCGCACCTAGCTTCCGGCCCCGAAAGCGACGAGGCGCGGCCAGATGGCCTCCACCTGGGCCGCGAGGTCCTCTGGCGTCCCGGAGTTGTCGATGACGAGATCAGCTCGGGCCAACCGGTCTTCGCGACTGGCCTGGTTGGCCATGCGGGCCCGCACGTCCTCAGCGCGCATGCCCCGGCGTTCCACGAGCCGCTCCAGCGCCAGCTCGGGGTCGACATCGACCACCACAACCGCCGCCATGTCGTGGCGGCCAGACTCGACGAGGAGCGGTACGTCGAGCACGACGAGATGGTCGCTGCCCTGCTCGGCGGCCAGCCGTTCGGCGATCTCCACCCCGACCGCCGGGTGGACGATGGCACCGAGATCCCGCAGCGCGTCGGCATCGTTGAACACGACATCGGCCACCGCTTGACGGTCGAGGGTGCCGTCGGCGGCCACCACGCCAGGCCCGAAGCGCTCCACCATCTGCGCGAACACCACCGTCCCCGGCCGCTGCAGGTCGCGCGTGATGGCATCGGCGTCGATGACCACCGCCCCCCGCCCCGACAGCAGCACGGACACGGTGGACTTCCCGGAGCCGATCCCGCCGGTGAGACCGATGAGGACCACGGCGGGACGGTACTGCCCAGGGCGCCCGGGTGGCGGACAGCGACCTGCCTTCGACGGCGACCCCGGCGTCGTCTGCGACAACTTCGACTCCCCGTTGGCCGACGAGTTTGAGCGTACGCTGCAGGAGAGGAGCTCGGGCTCCCCCGCCGGGAAGCCCTCCACGGCCTGAAGCGACGCACGGAGGTGGCAGCGCTATCGAACTTCGTGCTGGCGCTGACGCAGGCGAACGCTCTCGGCATGCCCTGTGGGCGGGTGCTGAAGGTGTCCGCAACGGTGATGCGCAAGAAGCGCCGGCAGCTGGCGCGGAAGCGGGCGGCCAAGGTGGCCGAGTAGATCCGACTCCCGTTGGTGCTGTGCATCGCCCCGTCCATCTTCGTGGTGCTGCTGGGGCCGGCGGCCTCCGACGTTGGGGCGGCATTCGGCGGCGGCTGAGGGCTGGCGGCGAGGTCCCGGACCTTGCCGTGGACACGCTGGCCCCCTTCGCCCAGGCCATCCTCGTGATTCGCTGGGGCACCACTGCGGTGTCCGTAGCCATCGCCAGCCCCGACATGCGCGGAGGTGACGCACGGACGCTGGTCGGCGCTGGGGCACTCCTCGCCTACACGTTCTACAGGACCGTTCGGCCCTTGCGCTACGGCGACGAGACCGCCGGCCTCCTGCGAGTGCTCGCCGAGGTGGCCGGCACCCTGCTCCTGCTCATCGCCACCGGCTTCTGGGACTCCCCGTTCGCCTTCTCGATGCTGGTGGCCGTCGCCGTGGCTGGGTTCGGGAGAGGCTTCGCCTTCGCCACGCGCATCGCCGTAGCGTCGATCCTGGCGGTGAGCATCTCCTGGAGCTTCGAGCCAAGCTTCCTGGAAGAGAGCCTTCGCACGTCGGTGCAGTGGTCGGTGGAGGTCGTGCTCGTCGCGCTGGTGGCCGGTTACGCCCGCCGGATCCTGGGCGAGGCCGACGAGCGACAGATCCGTGCCCTCGACCGCCTTGGCAGGCTGTCTGACGCCAACGCGCTTCTCTTCCAGCTCCACACGGTCACGCAGACCCTGCCCGCTTCCCTCGACCTCGACGAGGCGCTCGACACGACGATGGACCAGCTCCGTGCGCTCTTCAGCGCCGACCGGCTGACCCTTCTCCTCCTCGACGACACCGATCGACGTTGGCACACGGTGCGCCGCGAGGGGGGCCGTCCTCCGGCCATCATCAGCCACGACGACCTACCTCGGCCGCTCGAGCGAGCAGTGCGGATGCGCAGCTCGGTCAGTGAGCCGAACCTGCTGGCCGGTGGAGGGCCCGGCCTCAACCCCAGCTCTGGATCGGGTGTCTACGCTGTGCTCCCCGCCAGGGGTTCGGTCATCGGCCTGCTCTCCATCGAGCACTCGGAGGCCCACCACTTCGAGCCTCGGGATCTGGAGCTGCTCACCGGGTTCGTGGAGCCGGCTGCCCTCGCCATCGACAACGGCCGCTGGTTCGGTCGTCTGCGCACCATCGGCGCCGAGGAGGAGCGCACCCGCATCGCCCGCGATCTCCACGACCGCATCGGGCAGTCCCTCGCCTACCTCGCCTTCGAGCTGGATCGCATTGTGAAGATCAGCGCTTCGGGAGCGGACACCTCCAGCTCGCTCCACAGCCTCCGCGGCGACGTGCGCGGTGTGATCGGGGAGGTGCGCGACACGTTGTACGACCTGCGCACCGACGTGACCGACACCCAGAGCCTCACGATCACCCTGGAGGGCTTCCTTGGCCGGGTGCGGGAGCGCAGTGGTCTCCTCACCAGGCTGAGGGCCCAGGAGGCGGGACGTCTACCCATCCTCCAAGAGCGGGAGCTCTGGCGCATCGCCCAGGAGGCAGTCACCAACGTCGAGCGGCACGCCCGAGCCACCCAGGTCACCATCTCGTGGTTCTGCAACGGCACTGGAGGGAGCTTGGAGGTGGCCGACGACGGGATCGGCTTCCCAGTGGGCCGGGCCGGCCGTCTCGACTCCTACGGACTCCTCGGCATGCGCGAGCGGGCGGCCAGCATCGGCGCCACCCTTGATGTGGAGTCCGAACCTGGCCACGGCACGCGAGTACGCTGCGTCCTCAGTGCCCGCTGATCCGCAGGGCCTCGGGGAGGTGGCACGGGTGACGATCCGAGTGCTGTTGGCCGACGACCACCGGATGCTGCGCGAGGGTCTGCGGCGTTCCCTCACCGAAGAGGGCTTCGACAT
>JBDSUN010000153.1:0-8103 GCA_039927735.1 Acidimicrobiales bacterium
TCCAGTCTCGGATCCGCTCGTGGTTGTGAACGGCCAGGATCTGGTTGCCGGTGTCGACGAGGAGCAGGCCGTCGTCGGTGGCGAAGGCGGACACGTTCCCGAAGGCGACGTTGAAGGCCGTGCGGTCGGCCACCTCGGCCAGGCCGACGTTCTGGGTCACCGGGTTGTGAGCCTCGGTGCTGGCCTGCCCATTCCAGAGCCGCTCGGCGATGTCGAGCAGGTCCGCCATCACCTCGGCGCGAGGTCGCGCAGCGCCTGGCGCGTGTCGATCCCGAAGGGGAGCAGGGCGAGAGCCGCGGTGGTGACCCCGTTGTCGACGTAGCGCTGGATGTGCTCGCGGCACTGCTCGGGAGAACCCCAGACGATCAGGTCGTCGACCACCGCGTCGGGGATGGCGGCCAGGGCGGCCTTGCGGTCGCCCTCCTTCCAGAGGCGCCACATCTCGCCGAGCACCTCGCCCCGGCCGAGCCACTCATGGAAGGCGGCGTACACCGGAACGTTCAGGTAGGCGGCGATGGCGAAGCGGCCCATGCCGCGCACGGTGTCGGCGTCATCGTTGGGAGCCACGAAGATCCGCGCCACCACCTCCTTGGCCGATCCGTCGCCGGCGGCCTGGACGATGGGCGCCACGGTCTTCACGTCGTCGGCGCCCAGCCAGTTGATGATGGCGCCGTCCCCCTCCCGTCCGGCCAGGTTCAGCATTCCTTCCCGTAGGGCGGCGATGAGGATCGGCACCGGCTGCTCGGGGCGCACCCCGAGCTTGAAGCTGCGCACGCTGAACGACGGGGTCTCCATGGTCACCTTCTCCCCGGCCAGGGCGGCCCGGACGAACTGCACCATGTCCTTGGTGCGCTGGTAGGGCGACTCGAAGGGGATGCCGTTCCAGCCCTCCACGATCACGTTCGACGAGGTGCCGATGCCGAAGACGAACCGCCCCGGGGCCGCGTCAGCCATGGACGCCACCGACTGGGCCATGCAGGCCGGCCCCCGGGTGAAGGCGGGCACGATGGCGGTGCCCAATCGGAGCGACGGGGCCCACACCGAGGCCAAGGCCAGCGGCGTGAAGGCGTCGGCGCCGTTGGCCTCCGCCGACCACACATCCGTGTAGCCGAGGTCGGCCAGCTCCACTATGAGGTCCCGCTGGGCGTGCAAGGGGAGGTTGTCGAAGGGGATGGTCATGCCGTAGCGGTCCATGTCCGGATCATGACGCGCTTGTGTGACCACTGCCACGTCGTCGGCCGGTGTGCGCACCATCGCGAGCGGGTAGCACCGATCGTCCCCAAGCCCCTCGATGGAGGAACCGCGTGCCTGAACAGACCGCCAACGCCGCTGGCGGCGCATTCGAGAAGCTGGCCGGCAAGGCCAAGCAAGCCATCGGAGGCCTCGTCGGCAACGACGCCCTCGCCCGCGAGGGAGAGCTGCAGGAGCAGAAGGTCGACACCGCCGAGCAGGCAGACCGCCTCGCCGCCGAGGCCCAGCAGGCCGAACAGCAGAGCGATCTGGCCGCCAAGCAGGAGGCCAACCGCCTCGAGCAGCAGCGGGTGCAGGTTGAGCTCGACGAGCGGGTGCGCCAGGAGCAGATCGAGCATGAGGCGCGCGCCGCCAAGGCCGAGGTCGCCCAGCAGGCCGCCCTACGAGAGGCCGCCGCCGAGCGCCAAGAGGTGAACGAGGAGGCCGTCATCGCCCGCCAGGAGGTCGATGCCGCCGCCGAGCGGATCGACGGCGCCCAGCAGGCGGCCGAGATCGATGAGCAAGCCCGCCAGGCCGAGGCAGCCGCCGACGCCCTCCAGGCCGCCCAGCGCGCCCTCGAGCAGAAGCCCACCGGAGGATGACCATGGACATCGACGAGATCCGTCGCCAGGCACTGGACCTGTGGCTGCAGGGCGTGCGCTTGCCCCTGACCGCCGCCGAGCGCCTCGCCCGTCCGGAACACGCCGCCAGCTGGCCCCCGGCGGTGGCCTTCGCCAAGGGCGAGGCCGCCGTGAAGAGGTTCGTCGGTCGTCGCACGGGTGACCAGATCCTGATCGGCCTGGGCAACCTGCAGAAGGCCGAGGCCGCTCAGCGGGAGCAGGCGGTGGCCAAGGCCGCCGAGGCCGAGGCCACCCGCACCGAGGCCCGTCGGGAGGCGGAGCTCCGGGAGGCTGACCTCGAGCGGCAGCGCGACCTGGCCGAGCAGCGGGCCGAGGAGCGCGAGCGCAAGGTCGACGACGACCAGCGCAAGGCCGAACAACGGGTGGCGCAGCACGAGGCCAAGAAGCAGGCAGCCGCCCGAAAGCAGGCGGCGGCCCGCAAGGATGGCATCAAGGCCCAGGCCACCAAGGCCGAGGCCGGCCGCCTCCGCAAGGAGGCCCAGGCGCTGCGGGCCAAGCAGCAGGCCGTCGAGGCCGAGGGCAAGGTGCTCGAGCTCGACAAGGCCGTCCGCGCGAAGAAGGCGGCTCGCAAGGCCGGCTGATGTGACACTGGGGCCAACCGCCCTCCGCAAGTGGCTTCCGGCGACCGGCAAGCCGGCCGCCTTCGGCGTGCGTCTAGGTTCTGCGGGCGATGGAGAAGCTCGTCTACGGCCTCTGGCGCCGACCCGACCAAGACATCGACGCCCTGCGCGCGATCCTGCTCGACCGGGTGGCGCCGAGCCTGCTCGACCTCGGCGTGTCCGGTCTGCGGGTGTGCGTCGAAGAACCCGCCGGCCGGGCGTACCGAGTGGGCGCCAACCCCGACGGATCGCTGCTGGCCGCCTCGGTCTCCTTGTGGCTCGCCAGCTACGACGACCGGGGGCCCCACGAGGCCGCCCTGGCGATCGCCGATGCTCAGACCTACGGCTGGATCGTGGCCGAGAGCGAGGCCCGCTCGTATGGGGGGCACCGCACCTGGCCGGACGGCGAGCGGTCGCCAGGGCTGTCGATCACGACCTTCTTCGACAAGAAGGACGGCGTCGACGCCGAGACCTTCTACCGGATCTGGCACGGCGAGCACACGCCGCTCAGCTTCGAGATCCACCCGTTCTGGCTCTACGTCCGCAACCAGGTGCTCCGGTCGATCACCCCGGGGGCGCCGTCCGTGCGGGGCATCGTCTACGAGGCGGTGCCCACCGACGAGGACATGCTCGACTTGACCCGGTTCTTCGGCTGCGCCGATGACCCTGATCGGCTGATGGCGCAGATCAAGGTGGTCGACGACCACATGGAGACCTTCGGCAACCGGGCCACGCTGCAGTGCGTCCCGATGCGGGAGTGGATCTTCAGGACGCTGTCGACCTGAGCCGCTCGTTCAGCATCCGCTTGGCCCCCTGCACGATCTCCCGGTCCTTCTGGGCCAGCTCGTCGAGCCAGTCCGCCAGCTCCTGATCGTCGGCCCCTCGAGCATCTTCGGCGAAGGCCCGGTAGCGCACCACGTCCGAGGCCGCCTGCTGCAGCAGCAGGACGAGGTCGTACAGGTGGTCGGGCAGACCGGTCTCGGCGTCCCCGAGGGTCATGTCGGCAGTCGCGGGCTTCGAACTGGCCGCCTGCTCAACCACCGGGTGTGTCCCGGGTGAGGGCCTTCCAGAACACGACCTTGTCGTCGCCAGGGCCGTAGAAGTCGCGGATGCGGGCCTCCTCGTCATAGCCCTGCCTGCGGTAGAAGTCGCGGGTCGCTTCGAAGCCTTCGAGACCTGATGTCTCGATGAGGAGCACCCGCTCGCCTCGCTCTCGCAGCCTGTTCTCGATGTCACCGACGAGCGCACCACCAAGGCCTTCACCCTGACGATCAGGACGCACGCCGAGGAAGTAGAGGTTCCAAATCCGGTGGGCGGAGGGCTCGGGTGCGAAGTAGGCCGCACCGCCGACCCCCTCGCCGCCATCGCTCTCCAGCACGATCCACGAATGATCGACCAGATCGCCGCCGACGCTGTCCCGCAGGATGGCTTCGACCTCCGCCCAACCCTCGGCGTCGAACAAGCCGGTGCCGATGGCGATGGCCTTGATGGCACCAACGTCGTCGGCCGTGGCAGGGCGAATCATCTGCTCACCCGTCGTCGGGGTCGAGGGACATGCGGGACTGGGTGGGGTCGTCGAGGTCGAGGTCGATGTCGCCGAGGTCCAGACCGTCGGCGTCGGCTTCGGCGACGATCTCGACCTTGGGGCGCTCGCCGTAGATGGCCTGGTCGAGGCCGAGCATGCCGGCGGCCAGCGCCTGACGACCTGGACCCATGCGGTCGCGGATCGAGGGGCGAGCGTCGAAGGCCGGGTCGACCGTCAGCCAGAAGCTGAACTGCTCGTCGTCGGGTCCAGCCAGCGTCCCGTCGGCCGCAAGGATGCCGCCGACGAGAAGGCCGGCGTCGCCCACCAGCTGCCGGAAGCCCTCCTGGGTGTGCCAGTGGAGCAGCCAGTCCCGCTCCTCGCGCTGCAGGACCCCGCCAGACTCCACCTCGTAGAGCAGCCGGGTCGTCTGGAGGCGGGCCTCGTCGTCCCGCTCGTCGCCCAGCACCGTCACCCGCAGCGTCACGCCGTCGTCGGTGACGTGGGTGCGGGGCACGCCCACCTGGTCGGCGGGGGTCGGTCGCGGGACGAACAGCGGGATGTGCGCCGACCCCTTCGGCTCGAGGTGCGCCCGGATGCGGGCCAGAGCGCGCCAGGCCGTGTCGTCGTCGACCAGCAGGTTGAAGGTGGCCCCGGCCAGGAAGATGGAGCGGTAGCGACGAACCAGCTCCATGGACTCGATGGGCGACTCGTGCAGGGTGACGACGAGGTTGCGCTCCGCCGCCGCCGCTCTGCAGCGGGCGAGCATGTCCGGCGACGAGTCGAGCCCCTCGATGTCGAGACCTCGGGCCCGCAGCTCGAGGAGCGGGTCACCGTCGCCGCAGCCGAGCTCGAGGGCGGGCTGGCCGGACAGGGCGATGAAGCGGGCGTAGGGCTCTGGGTCGGGGGCGACGGATCGCAACGCGGCGTAGGCCTGCGCGACCAGGCCGGTGTAGAAGAGGGCGGGATCCTCAGGGGCCACGCCCTGAGCATGGCAGGTCAGAGAAGCGACTCGATCTCCCGCTCCGCGACGTGCTCAGCGTCGAGCTCGGCGATGCGGACGGCCATGCGGGCGGCACCGGCCCGCCGCTCCAGGTCATCGGTGAGGCGCAGGACGACGGCCCGGATCTCGGCGAGCGGGGCCCGGGCGTCGAGGGCGATGCCAGCCTCTACCCGCTCGACGGCGGCGGCGTTGAAGGGCTGCTCGCGACCCAACGGCAGGCAGACCAGCGGGAGGCCGTGGGCCAGGGCGGCGAGGATGGTGCCGAGCCCTGCGTGGGTGACCACCACCGAGGCCCACGGCAGCACGGCGGCATGGCGGACGGCGTGGGAGACGGTGGCGTTGGCCGGAACCTCGAACGATGCCGGATCGAGATGGGGGCCGACGGTGGCCAGCACCCGAACGGGCGCGTCGGCCAACGCCGCGAGCACCCGCTGGACGACGGGGCCCTCGTCCATCGGCGTGGTGCCGAGGCCGACGACCACCAGTGGGCCGGTGTCGGCTCCGGGGGCGTGCCACCCCGCATCCGAGCCTGGCCCCTGCAGCGCGGGCCCGACGTAGCGCACGTTGGACGGGGTGACCGCCAGCGGCAGGTCGAGCTCCTGCGGACTGGTGACCAGCAACCGGTGGCAGCGGTCGAGGAGCTGGCCGAAGTCATCGATCGGGGCCAGGCCGAGGCCGGACCGCACGTCGTTGGTGCCCACGACGGACGCCGCCATCTCCATGGGCTTCAAGCCGCCGTTCTCGTCCAGGTTGGCGGCGTACAGCGTGTGCACCAGCGCGACGTTCGGCCGCCCAGCCGCCTCCGCTCCGCACAGCGCGCCCGGCAGCATGTAGTCGGAGACGACGACGTCGGCCGAGCGCTTGGCCTCGGCCAGCACCTCCCGGGCGATGGCGCCCTGATCCCACTCGGCGAGCATCTCCCGAGCCACGTAGGGGATGCCCTCGACATCGAAGCGGGGAACCAGGCTCTCGGAGCCGATGCCCCGGACGTCGTGACCACGTGCCCGCAGTCGTTCGGCCAAGGCCAGGACGGGCGGCACGTTGCCGCCACCGTCCCATGTCACGAACAGGATCCGACCCATCGCCGGAACCTACCGGTGACCCGTCACCACTTGGCGATGACGTCGTCGGCGAAGCGTCGGATGCCGTCGACCTTGCCGGCCAGGTCGGTCTCGGCACCGGCGTAGAAGTACCAGGGCATCGTGACCAGATGGGTGACGCCGGCGTCGTGCACCTTGCGGTAGCCGTCGAGGTCCCAGGCGTCCTTGCAGGAGCCGAACATGGCGAAGGGCACCTGCGTGCGGTCGTACTCCTGGCGATAGCCCTCGATGCGCTGCCGGATCTCGGCCAGCTCGGCGATGGTGTGGAGGTCGCTCACCCAGCCGTCGTGGCGGGCGGCCCGGCGCAGGGCCGCCTCGGACACGCCGCCCACGTACACGGGCACCGCTTCGGTCGGCGCCGGCAGCATCTCCAGCGGCGGCAGGTCGAAGAACTCGCCGTGGTGCTCGACGACCTCACCAGTCCACAGCCGCCGGAGCACCTCGAGCATCTCGTCGGCCCGCTTGCCCCGCTTGGCGAAGGGCGTGCCCATGGCGTCGAACTCCTCCTCCATCCAGCCCATGCCGATGCCGAGACCGACCCGGTTGCCGGAGAGCACCGCTGCGGTGCCGACCTGCTTGGCCACGTGCACCGGGGTGCGGGCCGGGAGGATGTAGACGGTGGTGAGGAAGCGCAGCCGCTCGGTGACCGCGGCCAGGTGCCCGATGGTCACCCACGGGTCGGGCCATGGGGTGCCCATCTCCCAGCGGCGCTGGCCGTCCTTGGTGTACGGGTAGGTGGAGCGGGTCGCCACCGGGTTGATGAGGTGGTCGGACACCGACAAGGTGCTCCACCCGCTCTCGTCGCCGGCCTTGGCCAGCGGCACGAGCTCCTCGGGCGCGGAGAAGGTGGCCGAATAGCAGAACTCCATCGGTGCGGCGGGCTCGCTCACGAGTGGGTGCCACCGTCGACGCGGAGGTCGGCGCCGTTCACGTGGCTGGCGTCGTCGGAGCCGAGGTAGGCGATGGCGGCCGCGATCGCCGATGGCTGAGCCATGCCGACCGGCGACATGATCCGGTGGAGGAGCCTTGCATCGGCGCCGTCGGGCGGGTTGAAGGCGCCCGTGATCGGCGTGTCGATCGAGCCGGGGCAGACGGCGTTGGCCCGGAGCCCCTGCTTGGCGTACTCGATGGCCAGCGTGCGGGTGAGGGCCAGGACGCCACCCTTGGAGGCGGAGTAGGCCGCCGCCCAAGGGTGAGCGGCCAGCGCCGCCGTGGAGGCCACGTTCACGACGGCCCCTCCTCCGTCGAGCAAGGCCGGAATGGCCGCCTGGCACACGAGGAAGGTGCCGGTGAGGTTGACGTCGATGATCCGCTGCCAGCTG
This sequence comes from Acidimicrobiales bacterium, assembly GCA_039927735.1. Taxonomy (GTDB): domain Bacteria; phylum Actinomycetota; class Acidimicrobiia; order Acidimicrobiales; family VFJN01; genus VFJN01. The sequence continues at coordinate 7,418 of JBDSUN010000153.1, forward strand.
GCCAGCGCCACCTCGTGGCTGTGCTCGAAGCGCAGGATGCCGGCTGAGTTCACCACGAGATCCAGCCGTCCGTGCGCCAGCGCCGCGGCCACCGCAGCAGGGCCGAAGCCGGGATCGCTCACATCACCGACGAGCTGGGTCACCACCTCGGGCCGGGCCGAGTCCTTGGCGGTGACATCCAGGCCGTCCTGGGACAGGTCGGCCGCCACCACAGTGGCGCCCTCGTCCACCAAGCGGTGCACGGTGGCCCGCCCGATGCCCGACCCCGCGCCCGTCACCAGCGCCACTCGCCCCGCGTACCGTTCCATGTTCGGAGACTAGAACACGTTCTAGTCGCGCCAGAAGCGAACGATGGTGCTCTGGCTGGCGGAGGCCAGGAGGGTGCCGTCCTGAGCCCAGAGCTGGACGACGCCGTGGCCGAACCCGTTGACGATGGCGTCGATGCGGATGTCGAGCAGCACCCACTCGGTGGGCACGAGCCTGGCGACCCGCAGGGTGTTGTCGAGGCTGTTGCCGCCGGCCTGGGCGCCGAGGGCCTGGCCGATGCCGAAGGGCACGAAATCGCCGAGGATGGCGAGGGCCGTCGCCGACATGTCGAGCAGTTCGGGCAGGCGCACCCACATGGCCGAGGTGCCGTCGCCGGGGTTGCCGTCGACCTCGTCGAAGGACCGGCCCTTGGCGAGGCG
>JBDSUN010000154.1:0-5103 GCA_039927735.1 Acidimicrobiales bacterium
TGGTTCGACACCGACTACGAGGGCAAGCGGGATGCCGCCCTCGCCACGCTGGAGGCGGGGGCCGACCTCTTCCTCATCCACGTGGAGGCCACCGACGAAGCCGGCCATGCCGGCGATGTGGAGGAGAAGGTCAAGGCCCTCGAGGCCTGGGACCGCCGGATCCTGGCCGATCTCGTGCCCGGTCTCGACGCCATGGGTCCGTGGCGTCTGCTGCTGCTCCCGGACCACGCCACCCCCGTGGAGCTCAAGACCCACACCACCGACTCGGTGCCCTACCTCCTCGTCGACTCCGCCACCGATGGCCCCGGCGGCACGTACACCGAGGAGGCCACGGCGACGGCGGCGGCGGTCGCCGGTCACGAGCTCATGGCCCGCCTCGTCACCACGCGCTGAGTCTCCTGCATTGTCGGGCGCTCGAACGCCTGCGCTACCATCGTGGACGTTCCGCCGGGGGCGCAACGTGGAGTCGACACCGACCGGCCAGCCGGCCTCGGCGGCTCGAACGGCCCCTCACGTGGAGGCGATCCCTCGCCCCACCGGCCCCTCCCCCAACACATCCGAGGTACCCACTCGTGGACTCCACCGCCCTCGAACGCTCTGCACTGGAGCGCAAGGATCGCGATGAGCTGCTGACCATCGCCAAGGCGCTCGGCGGCAAGCCGCCGGCCCGGGCCAAGAAGGCCGACATCGTCGATCTCGTCCTGCAGCTCACCGGGGTCGACGCCGCCCCTGGGGAACCCGTGCCGGCCGAGGCCGAGTCTGCTCCGGCGCCCAAGCCCCGAGCCGGGCGGGCGCGCAAGGCGGCTGCGCCGGTCGACGAGCCGGCCTCCTCCGCCGACGAGCCGGCCTCCTCCGCCGAGGAGCCGGCGGCGGAGTGGGAGGCCAGCGCGTCGCCGACCACCGAACCGGAGGCATCCGACGACGGCTCGGGCCAGGCTGGCACCCGTCCGGACCGTGGGGGACAGAACGGTCAGCAGGGTCGCCAGGAGCGCGGCGGGCGCCAGCGCAACCAGGGGAGCCAGGGGAGCGACAGCGGAGGCCAGGGCCAGCAGAGCGGCCAGGGTCAGAGCCGCAACCAAGGCCAGCAGGGCGGCCAGGGGCAGAGCCGCAACCAGGACCGCAACCAGGACCGCAAGCAGGACCAAGGCGATCAGAGCGGTCAGGGCGACGAGGACGAGGGTGGCAACCGTCGCCGTCGCCGTCGCGGGCGCAACCGCGATCGCGTCGAGGGTGTCGCCCCGCAGAGCGGCAGTGGCGGCGCGGCTCAGCCCGAGGAGTACACCGGCGAGCCGATCGACGTCGACGGCTACCTCGACCTGCCCGACGAGGGCTACGGCTTCCTCCGCATCGCTGGGTACCTCCCGTCGCGGGATGACGTGTACGTGTCGGTGAAGCAGGCCCGGCAGTTCGGGCTGCGCAAGGGCGACCACCTCACCGGTGCGAGCCGTCCCGCGCTGCGCAACGAGAAGAACCCCGCCCTCCTGCGGATCGACCTCGTGAACGGGGCGGAGCCGGACAAGGCGCGCGATCGCCGTCACTTCGAGGACCTCACACCGCTGTTCCCCGACAGCCGTCTCACCCTCGAGAACCCGGCCGACCCCACCAACATGACGGCCCGCATCGTGGACCTCATCGCTCCGATCGGGAAGGGTCAGCGCGGCCTCATCGTGTCGCCCCCGAAGGCCGGCAAGACCACGATCATGAAGCAGATCGCCCGCTCCATCGAGGTGAACAACCCCGAGGTGCACCTGTTCGTGCTGCTCGTGGACGAGCGCCCGGAGGAGGTCACCGACATGAAGCGGTGGCTCAAGAGCGAGAGCTCCACGGTCGTGGCCTCCACCTTCGATCGACCCACCGAAGAGCACATCCACGTCGCCGAGCTCACCATCGAGCGGGCCAAGCGACTCGTCGAAGACGGCAAGGACGTCGTCATCATCCTGGACGGCATCACCCGACTGTCACGGGCCTACAACCTGGCCGCCCCGACCACGGGACGGGTGATGTCCGGCGGGATCGACACCGGCGCCCTCTACCCGCCCAAGAAGTTCTTCGGTGCTGCCCGCAACATCGAAGAAGGTGGCAGCCTCACCATCTTGGCCACAGCGCTGGTGGAGACCGGCAGCCGGATGGACGAGGTGATCTTCGAGGAGTTCAAGGGCACGGGCAACATGGAGCTGCGCCTCGACCGACGCCTCGCCGAGCGGCGGATCTACCCCGCCATCGACGTGGACGCCTCCTCCACCCGCCACGAGGAGCTCCTGTTCCTGGGCACCCAGCTCCAGCAGGTGTGGAAGCTGCGTCGGGTGCTGTCGGGCATGGAGGGGGGCAGCGGCGCCGGCCTCGAGCTGCTCACCGATCGCATGAAGACCTTCAAGACCAACAAGGACTTCCTGGCCGAGATCGGCAAGGGTGCCGGGTAGCGGATCAGGGCCGTCCCCGATAGGCTCCACCAGCCCCGAAGAGAAGAACGACGGAGACCGCCATGCGCGCCGACATCCATCCCGAGTACGTGGTCGCCACCGTGAAGTGCTCCTGTGGCAACACCTTCGAGACCCGCTCCACCAAGCCGAGCCTGAGCTCGGAGCTGTGCAGCGAGTGCCACCCCTTCTACACCGGCAAGCAGAAGCTGGTGGACACCGGCGGCCGCATCGACCGCTTCGAGCGCCGCTACGGCCGGCGCCGCAAGTCCGAGGGCGCGGCCGACACCTCAGCCGACGACGCCCCCGCGGCCGAGACCGCCGACGCCTCGTCCTGACCCTGTCCGGGTGACGGGCCTCGAGCCCGGCCAGCGGGCCGGGCTCCTCGCGGCCAAGCTTGGAGCGCTCGTCCGCAGGGGCTGGGGCGAACGGGCCGCAGAGCGAGACGACTTCCCGGGTGGTGCCGCGCTCGTCGACGGGACGACCGGCTGGCTCCTGCTCGACAGCACTCCGCTGGCCGCTCTCGGCCCTGCCGTCGTGTGGGCCGATCGTCGAGGCCTGGTCGACGTGCACCTGCTCACCGAGGTCGACGCCGGCGTGCTGGCCCGCCGGGCAGATCTCTTCACCAACGCGCCCACGGTCTGGGTCATCGACGGCACCGAGGTGCGGCCGGTCGAAGCGGTGCCGTCACAGCCGGAGGCGCCTCCCACGCCTGCCCCTGCGCTGGCCGGTCTCCTCGTCGACGCCGACCTCGAGGTCGTGGTGGAGGACAGCATCGTGCGAGGCGAGGTGCTGGGCCTCGAGGTGGCCCGGATCGTCCACGGTGCCACCACCGCCGGCACGCCGATCGACGAGCCCGTCCTCGAGGTGGGCGTGGGCCATGCCGACCGGGAGCTCACCGGCATGCTCCACGGCAACCTCCCTCCTGCGACACAGCTGGCCCGTGTCGTGGAGATCGTCACCCAGCAGCGGCGAGCGGACGCCGAGCGGCACCCGCTCAACCAGCTGGCCCCTGAGCGGTGGTTGCGGGCCCGCCTCGTCAACGACCCGGCTCGCCTCGGCCTCGCTGAGCTCCACGCTGCGCCACCGGCGGTCCCGCGCCCGAACCTGCGGGATCCCGCCATCGCCGTGGCCGTCGGTCGTGCCGAGGACGGGGCCGACGTGGTGGTGGCCTGCTCGGTCGGCATCCACCTCGACCTGGTCCCCGCCGCCGCCGACGCCCGGCAGGCCCTGGCCCCCGAGGCCAGGTTGCTCCTCGTGGTGCCCGAACGAGACGCCCATCCCGTGACGAGGGCTCTCGCCCAGCGCCTCACCCACCCCGCCGAGGTCGTCGCCCTCGAAGGCGACTGGCGCACCTGAGCCGGCCCTAGCCTGCGGAGGTGCTGGATCGGCTGCGTGACCTGGAACAGGAGCTCATCGGGCTCGAGGCGCGCCTTGGCGACCCAGACCTGCTCGGGGACCAGCCTCGCTACCAGGAGGCGGTCAAGCGCTACAGCGAGCTCCGCCCGATCGTGGAGGCCTACCAGGAGCTGACGCGGCGCATGGGGGATCTCGCCACCGCCAAGGAGATGGTCAGCGAGCTCGAGGGGGCCGATCGCGACGAGATGCGGGTGGAGGTGGGCGAGGCGGAGGCCGACATCGAGCGGCTCCAGGCGGAGCTGCGGGTGCTGCTGCTCCCGAAGGACCCCAACGAGGGGCGCAACGTCATCGTCGAGATCAGGGGAGCGGAGGGAGGCGAGGAGGCCAACTTGTTCGCCCGCGACCTGTTCGAGATGTACCAGTCCTTCGCCAGTCGCATGGGTTGGAGGCTCGAGGTGCTCGGCTCCGAGGCCTCCGACATGGGCGGGTTCAACGACATCAGCTTCCTGCTGAAGGGCGATGGCGTGTGGCCCCGCATGCACCTCGAGGGCGGCCCGCACCGAGTGCAGCGAGTCCCGGTCACCGAGAGCCAGGGGCGCATCCACACCTCGTCAGCCACCGTCACCGTGCTGCCGGAGGCCCAGGAGGTCGAGGTCGACATCGAGGCCGCCGACCTCCAGATCGACGTCTACCGCTCCTCGGGACCGGGCGGGCAGAGCGTCAACACCACCGACTCCGCCGTGCGAATCACCCACAAGCCGACCGGCACCGTGGTGGCGATGCAGGACGAGAAGAGCCAGATCCAGAACCGGGCCAAGGCGATGGTGGTGCTCCGGGCCCGCCTGCTGAAGCTCGAGCAGGACCGCCAGTCCGCCGAGCTGTCGGCGGAGCGAAAGGGCCAGGTGGGTGGCGGTGGCCGCTCCGAGAAGATCCGTACGTACAACTACAAGGAGAACCGGGTCACCGACCACCGCATCAACCTGACCCTCTACAAGCTCGACAAGGTGCTGGCCGGAGAGCTCGACGACGTGGTCGATGCGCTGACCGCCGACGAGCAGACGCGTCGTCTCCAAGGCGAGTGACCACGTTTCGTTCGTGGCGCGAGGTGCGCGCCGCCAGCCTCGAGCGGTTGCGGGACGCGAGCATCGATCACCCGGCTCAGGAGCTGCGCTGGATGATCGAACGAGCCAGCGGTCGGACCTCGGCCGAGCAGGTGGCGGCCCTCGACGAGGCGGTCACCGAGCGGGAGGCCGTCCATCTCGAAGCCATGCTCACCCGTCGAGGCGCAGGCGAGCCCCTCCAGTACGTGGTGGGCAGCTGGGGGTTT
>JBDSUN010000155.1:0-5542 GCA_039927735.1 Acidimicrobiales bacterium
ACGCCGGCGAGTGGCGAAGTGCCGGCGGCGGACCAGCCCCATCGGCTGCCGGCCAGTGGCCCGGTAGAACGGCTCGGCCACCGGGGCCCGCCAGTCCACCACCAGCGGCTCGCGCCGCTCATCGGACACGGCCAGGCGCCCGATGTAGAAGGTGTCACCGCCGGCGCTGCGGGTGCGGTCGATGCGCCCGAAGACGAGGCTGGCGTCGCCGAGCTGCAGCGAGGCGAGCCGGTTGGCGATGTTGCCCTCGATCATCTCCCGCTCCCAGCGGGCCTGCTCGGTGCCGCCCTTGCCCACCTCCACCATCGAGCGCAGCCTCGTCGCCTCCGTGCGCGAGCGCTCGAGGCTCTCGTAGGCACGGTCGATGTAGGCCTGCTCGGCGGACAGGTCAGGGTGGGACGCCACGATCCTCCCGTGGACGAAGTGGATCGCGAGCCTACAGGCTTCGTCTCCATGGGTGATGCTGGACCGGTGACCGACATCGAAGGCCCGTACGGAACCCTCATCGAGACCCGGCTCCGGGTGCTCACCTGGAACCTGTGGTGGCGCTTCGGGCCGTGGGAGGCGCGTCGACCGGCCATCACCGCCGCCCTCGCCGGCCTCGACGCCGACGTCGTCTGTCTGCAGGAGGTCTGGGACGACGGGGCGGTGAACTTCGCGGAGGAGCTGGCCGCCGGGCTCGGCTTCCACCACGTCTATGGCGCCCGGCTGGACATGGACGGCGTGCGCTTCGGCAACGCCGTGCTGTCCCGCTGGCCGATCGTGGGCAGCGAGGTGCTGGGCCTACCGGCCGACAAGGACGTCGAGGAGCTTCGCACCTGCGTACGGGCCGACATCGACGGGCCCCGTGGCCCGCTCCAGGTGTTCAGCACCCACCTCAACTGGCGCTTCGACCAGAGCGGTACCCGCCAGGAGCAGGTGCGCTCGATCGCCCACCTCATCGCCACGGCCAAGCCGGAGGGGGGCCGCGACTTCCCGCCCATCCTGTGCGGCGACTTCAACGCCGACCCCGACAGCGATGAGATCCGCCTGCTCACCGGCAAGGCGGCCACGCCCGAGGAGAAGCTGGTGTTCCACGACGCATGGGACGTCGCCGGACAGGCCTCCGACTCCAGCGCCACCGGGGCCACCTGGACGAACGACAACCCCTACGCCGCCCTCGACCTCGAGCCCGATCGGCGCATCGACTACGTCTTCGTCGGTTGGCCCAAGGCCGGTGGCGCCGGCCATGTCACCCGCTGCACCGTCGAAGGCCTCGACCCGGTCGACGGCGTCGTCCCCAGCGACCACCTCGCCGTCCTCGCCGAGCTCCGCTACTGACCTGGGTCCTCGCCGATCTCCCGGAGGGCGTCCCGCAGCGCGATGCGCAGGCGGCGGGCGATGGGGGGACTGAGGTGGGCGATCAGCCCGGCGCCGGCGTGCCCAACCTCCTCCACGGTGAGCACGACCCGGGGCTCGGTGTCGTCGTAGTCGTCGCTGATGGCCACCGCCCACGAGAGGTGCTGGATGTCCTCCTCGCTCAGCGGGAGCTCGGCCAGGGTGAAGGGGTGGTCGTCGATGGAACGTCGCACCGCGCCATCTGACCACGACTTCGTGGCCCCGCAGGGCGAGCCGTAGGTTGGGCCCTGCATGACCGCTCCGCACCCCGGCCTCGTCGACTCGCCGCTGCTCCGGGCCGCCCGGGGGCTCCCCGTGTCACGGGTGCCGGCGTGGTTCATGCGCCAGGCGGGCCGCTCGCTGCCCGAGTATCGGGCGCTGCGGGGCGAGGGGAGCATCCTCGATGCCATCGCCGACCCGGCCCTGTCGGCCGAGATCACGCTGCAGCCGGTGCGTCGGTATGGCGTCGACGCCGCCATCCTCTACAGCGACATCGTCGTCCCGGCCGCCGCCATCGACTTCGGCGTCGACGTCACCCCGGGCGTGGGGCCGGTGGTCTCGGAGCCGTTCCGCACGGCCGCCGACCTCGAGCGCCTGCGCCCGTTCGAGCCCGAGGTCGATGCGCCCTACGTGGCCGAGACGGTCCGACTCGTGGTCGACGACCTCGGCGCCACGCCGCTCATCGGCTTCGCCGGCGCTCCCTTCACGGTGGCCAGCTATCTGATCGAAGGGCGACCGTCGCGCACCTACGGCCTCACCAAGGCCATGATGCACGGCGAGCCGGACCTGTGGCGGGAGCTGCTCGATCGGCTGGCGGACATGGCCATCGCCTCCCTCCTGTCGCAGGTGGAGGCAGGCGCCAGCGCCATCCAGCTGTTCGACTCGTGGGCTGGCTCCCTGGCACCGGACGTCTACCGCGAGCTGGTACAGCCGGCCAGCGCCAAGGTGTTCGCCGCCTTGGAGGCCACCGGCGTGCCCCGCATCCACTTCGGGGTGGGGACGGGCGAGCTCCTCCCGCTGATGAGCGAGGCCGGTGCCGACGTCGTGGGCGTCGACTGGCGAGTGCCGCTGGACGAGGCCCGCCGGCGGGTGCCCGACAAGGCGGTGCAGGGCAACCTCGATCCCGCCGTCTGCTTGGCTCCCTGGGACGTCGTAGCCGAGCGCACGCGCGACGTGCTGCGGCGCAACGGCGGCCGGCCCGGCCACATCTTCAACCTCGGCCACGGCGTGCTCCCCGAGCTCGACCCCGGCGTGCTCGCCCGGGTGGTCGACCTCGTCCACGAGGAAGGTCGCTCCGACGGTGGCTGATGCCGGCGACCGGCTGGGGGTGGTCGTCATGGCCTACGGCACCCCGGCGTCGCCCTCCGAGGTCGAGGCGTACTACACCCACATCCGGCGGGGGAACGCCCCCACGCCCGAGCAGCTGGCCGACCTCGTCCGCCGCTACGACGCCATCGGCGGCACCTCTCCCCTTGCGGAGCGCACGGAGGCGCAGCGGTCGGTCCTGCAGGCGGCGCTGGAGGAACGGGCCCCGGACCGGTGCCGAGTGGTCCTCGGCCAGAAGCACGCCGCCCCCTTCATCGAGGACGCCGCGGCGACCTTGGCCGCCGACGGCGTCGACGCCATCGTCGGGTTGGTGCTGGCGCCCCACTTCTCCCGCTTCTCGGTAGGCCAGTACCAGGAGCGGCTCGCGGCGGCCGCCGCCGAGCACGGCCTGCCCGTCGCCGGCGTCGAGAGCTGGCACCTGGAACCGAGCTACATCGCCTTCCTCTCCGCCGCAGTCACCGATGCCCTGGTGCCGATGCCCGAGCGGACGAAGGTGCTCTTCACCGCCCACTCGCTGCCGGAGCGCGTCCTGATCGACGACCCCTACCCCGACCAGCTGCGGGCCTCGGCCTCGGCCGTGGCGGAGTCGGTGGGGCTCGACCGCTGGGCCGGCTGGTCGCTCGGGTGGCAGTCGGCCGGCCGCACTCCTGAGCCCTGGCGAGGGCCAGACATCCTCGAGGTGCTGCGCGACCTCGCCGCCACCGGTCGGGCCGACGGGGTGCTGGTGTGCCCGCAGGGGTTCGTCAGCGACCACCTCGAGGTGGTGTACGACCTCGACATCGAGGCCCGCACGCTGGCCGATTCGCTCGGCCTCGCGTTTGCCCGAACACGCGTCCTGAACGACGACGCCACCGTGCTGGGCGCCCTGGCCGACCGGGTCCTCGCCGCGACGCCATGACCCAGGTCGAGGTGGTCGGCGGCGGGATCACCGGCCTCGTCGCCGCCCGTGCCGCTGCGATCGCGGGCGCCGACGTCACCCTCGTCGAGCCGGGCCCACTCGGGGGCAAGGTGCGCTCCAGCGCCTTCGACGGCGGCGTGCTCGACGAGGCCGCCGACGCCTTCCTGGCCCGGGTGCCCGAGGGCGTCGAGCTCTGCCGTGAGCTCGGCATCGAGGGCGACCTCGTCTCCCCCGCCGCCCGCCGGGCCCACGTCTGGAGCAGAGGCGCCCTCCGCCCGCTCCCGATCGGCCAGGTGCTCGGCGTCCCCACCGACCTCGACGAGATGGAGTCGTCCGGCATCCTCTCCCCGGCCGGCATGGCCCGGGTCCGCCAGGAGCTCGTCACCCCGCTCGCCCGGCCGGCCGACGACGTCACCATCGGAGCGCTGATGCGCCACCGACTGGGCGACGAGGCGGCGGAGCGGTTGGTCGACCCGCTCGTCGGTGGCATCAACGCCGGCGACACCGATCAGCTCAGCCTGGCCGCCACCGTGCCGCAGCTCGATGCCGCCGCCCGAAGCGGCCAACCGTCCCTCATCGAGGCGTGCCAGGCCCAGCGGGCGGCCGGGGGCGATCCGGACCGGCCCGTCTTCTTCGCACCGAAGGCGGGGATGGGCGCGCTGGTCGCCGCCCTTGTCCGCGACCTCGAGGCGCTCGGCGTGCAGGTGGTCCGCGACGCCGTTGCGGCCATCGAGCGCGACGGAGCTGCGTGGCGCGTCCATCTGACCGGTGATTTCGCGGGGGCTGACGGCATCGTCCTCGCCGCGCCGGCCGGGCCGGTGGCCGAGCTCCTGCGCCCCCTCGCCGCCCGGGCGGCCACGCTCCTCGCCGGCATCCCCTACGCCTCGGTCGCCCTCATCTCGCTGGCCGTCCCTCGTGACGCCATCGACCGGGAGCTTGACGGCAGCGGGTTTCTGGTGCCCCGTGTCGAGGGGCGCACGATCACCGCCTGCTCCTGGACGTCCCAGAAGTGGCCCCACCTGGCCGGCGACGCCTCAACCTGGCTGCGGGCGTCGGTGGGACGGGACGGCGCAGGCGCCGCCCTCGACCTGCCCGACGATGCGCTGGTCGGAGCGGTCTTGGCCGACCTCTCAGACACGATGGCGCTGCACGGTCGACCCACCGAGACACGCGTCTCGCGGTGGGCGGCGTCGTTCCCCCAGTACCGCCCCGGCCACCTCGACCGGGTGGAGATCATCGACGCTGAGCTTGTCGACGCCACCCCAGGCCTGGCCTTGGCCGGCGCCGCCCTGCGTGGCCTCGGCGTGCCGGCGTGCATCCGCCAGGGCCAGGCCGCCGCCCGCCGTGTGCTGAGCGCCCTCGATGCGCGAGCATGAAGACCATGCACGCCGTGTCGCCCCCGCGCTTCTCCGGTCGCCGCATGTTAGGTGGCGTGGTGGCCGTAGCCCTGGCGGCTGGCGGCGGGATCGTCGCGGCGGATCTCCAGGCTGACGACGAGACGCCGATCCAGACCATTGGTCGCAAGCCTGCTGCGGCCGCCGAGCCCGTCGACCTGACGCCGATCGCCCTGGCCGCCACCGACCTGATCGACGGCCTCGCCGCTGACCTCCCGGTGCCGGAGCCGTCGCCGCTCGAGGCTCGGGCCGCCACCCCGGTCGTCCGGCACGGGATGCTCGAGATCCCGTCCATCGGCCTGAACCAGCCCTTCTTCGAGGGCGTCACCCTCACCGCCATCGACAACGGCCCGAGCCACTGGCCCGGCACGCCGATGCCCGGCCAGCTCGGCAACATGGTCGTGGCCGGTCACCGGGTAACCAACACCCGCCCCTTCTTCGACCTCGACCTGGCCCAGCCGGGCGACGAGCTCATCTTCACCATGGACACCGGCGAGCGCCACGTATACACCCTCGACCGCATCGAGATCGTCGACGAGAACGCCCT
>JBDSUN010000156.1:0-7818 GCA_039927735.1 Acidimicrobiales bacterium
ACCGCCCCTGTGCCTTCGGGGGCAGGGTGGCGATCACGAGGGGCGCCACACGGCGTCAGCATAGTGACGACCGTCCCTCGGCGGACGTGCCGGGCGCGGGTTTGGGTAGAGTTTCACGCCGTGGGCGCAGCGAACTCGATAGCCGCAAGCCCAGAATCCAGCTCGGCGAGCATCTCCGTGGTTCTTCCGTGCCTCGACGAGGCGCTATCGGTGGGCGCATGCGTCACCGAGGCGATGAGGGCGCTCGAGCGCACCCCGTGTGGCGGCGAGGTCATCGTGGTCGACAACGGCTCGACGGACGGGTCGCCCGAGGTGGCCCGTGCGGCCGGGGCACGGGTGATTCACGAGAGCCAACGGGGCTACGGCGCAGCACTGCGGAAGGGGTTCGCGGCGGCGCAGGGGTCGGTGGTGGTTATGGCCGATGCCGACCTCACCTACCCCCTCGATCGCATCCCCGACCTCGTGGCGCCCGTACTGGCCGGTGAAGCGGACCTCGTGCTCGGCGCGCGCCTGTCGGGCGCGAACGGCGAGACGATGCCATTCCTCCACCGGCACCTCGGCACACCGGTGATCACCTGGCTGACCGCCCGCGCTTGCGGACGCCGGGTGGTGAGCGACAGCCAGTCGGGCTTTCGGGCGTTCGACAACCGTCGGGTGCGCGAGTTGGAATTACGCGGCTCGGGGATGGAGCTAGCGACCGAGATGCTCATCCGGTCCGCACGGGAGGGGCTCCGCGTGACGGAGATCGACACCGGCTACCGGCCGCGCGTCGGCAACTCGAAGCTGGACACGTGGTCTGACGGCTGGCGCCACCTGATGCTCCTGCTGATGTTGGCGCCCGACCTCCTGCTCATTGCGCCCGGCGCCCTGTTGGCAGCCCTTGGCATGATCATGCTCGTCGTCTCTTTCACCAACCCCGAGGGCATCGAAGTCGGCTCCCTGCTCTGGCGACCCGTCTTCTTCTCCGGCATCGCGCTCATCCTCGGGGTTCAGGCGCTACTGGCCGGCGTGGTGATCGCCCACAGCTCGTCCGTGTCCAAGCCCGCTGTCCAGCGGCGCTTCCAGTGGCTGGGCCACGCGGCGTTACGGCGGCGGTGCTTAGCAGGAGGTGGCGTGATGGTCGCGTTGGGCCTGGCTATCAACGTCGTGCTGCTCTTCGAGTGGCTGGGCGAGAGCGGCGGAGCGGCGACCGACCTGCCCCTGGCGTCACTGTCCCAGAGCCTCATCATCGTCGGAGGGACCCTCAGCTCGTTTAGCGTCGTCAGCCACTTCGTACTCCTCGGACGATCGAACGTCGCCGAGGGGACCGCCGACATCGAGACACCACAGGGCGTGGAGTCGGCGGTCGAACACCGCTGAGAACGGCCACGGGTAGAGATTCAGCGACTCGACCCTCACCCTTGGCTCGAGCCTCGCCGCGGCGAATGCGTCGGACCACTGATCATCCCGCCAGTAGTTGTACGGCAGGGGAACGCCGTGCCCGGCGTTCCCGACCCAGTCCATGAAGCGGAGGATCGGACGAGCCAAGAAGCCGTCGGCGAGGTGGTCCTTGATCAGGACGGTGCGCCGGGCCACCCGCGCCGCCTCTTGGATCAGCCGGGTCGCGTCGTCAGCATGGTGGAGGACGTCTACGAGGATCACTGCGTCATAGGACCCGTCGTTGAACGGTATGGAGCGCCCGTCGAAGGACGTGACGGTCATCTTCGCGGTGGCGCGCACCAGCACATCGATCCCGCTGATCTCGACATCGGGCCGGAGCGCATTGGTCGCTAGTGCGATCGACCCGTCGCCACACCCGACGTCGAGGACCTGGGCATCGGGCGGGATCAGCGCCGCCAGCTGGGCTGCCAGCACCCGAACCCGCCGTCCGAACACCGCTCGAGCGTGAAGCGGGACAACAATGCTCATGTCGCCGCTATCAGGATGACCCAAGGCACCCCGACATCGTAGGACCTCCCCTCCACACAGGTACGGTCCGGGCGTGACCGCTCCGAGGGACGTCGTGGTGGTGCTGCTCGACAGCCTGAACCGGCACATGCTGGGGTGCTACGGCGGCGGCGAGTTCGACACCCCGAACCTCGACCGGCTGGCCGCTCGGTCGGTGCGCTTCACCAACCACCACACCGGGTCGCTGCCCTGCATGCCCGCCCGCCATGACCTGCTGGTGGGCGCCCTCGACTTCCCGTGGCGGCCGTGGGGCTCGATCGAGGTGTGGGAGGACGCCGTCACCTCGCTCCTGCGGCGGGACGCCGGCATCTCCACGATGCTCGTCTCCGATCATCCCCACCTGTTCGAGACGGGCGGGGAGAACTACCACACCGACTTCGGAGCCTGGGACTACCTGCGCGGCCACGAAGACGACCCGTGGCGCACGCGCGCCGACCCGTCCTGGCTGGGTGCCCCAGCCCTCCCGGTGCGGCGACCACCGTGGGAGCGGGGCTACGACAGCTCCCGCACCTGGTTCAAGGACGAGGCGGACTTCCCCGGCCCTCGCACGATGGCGGCCGCCGCCCGCTGGCTCGACGGCGAGCTCTCCCACGAGCGCGGGCCGGAGGAGCGCGCCCTGCTGGTGGTCGACGAGTTCGATCCCCACGAGCCCTTCGACGTGCCCGAGCCGTGGGCCAGCCGGTACGACCCGGACTGGGAGGGCGAGCGCATCATCTGGCCGCCCTACGCCAAGAGCCAGGCGCAATCGGGCCTCACCGACCGCGAGAGCGTGCACCTGCGGGCCCAGTACGGCGCCAAGCTCTCCATGATCGATGACTGGCTCGGCCGCATCCTCGACGTGGTCGACCGCCACTGCGCCTGGGACACCACGGCGCTCATCCTGTGCACCGACCACGGCCACTACCTCGGCGAGCGCGGCCTCTGGGGCAAGCCGCAGGTGGCGGTCCACCCGGAGCTCGGCCACATCCCTCTGCTCGTGTCGTGGCCGGGCGTAGCGCCAGGGATCAACGGGGCCCTCACCACCACCGTCGACCTCCACGCCACCCTTTGCGACGTCTTCGCCGTCACCCCCGAGCACCGCACCCACGGTCAGTCGCTGTTACCGCTCCTCGACGGCTCCGCCACCTCGATCCGGGAGTGGGCGCTCTGCGGGGTGTGGGGCCGAGAGGTGCACGTGGCCGACGCCACCCGCACGTACGCCCGAGCCCCCGTGGAGGGGAACCGCCCGCTGTCGATGTCGTCGAACCGGTGGACCACGATGCCGATCCGGGCCATGCCGGGCTATCGGATGCCCCGGCCCGATCAGCGGGCCTGGCTCGATCGCGCCCCGGGCACCGACGTGCCCGTCATCCGGCAGCCCTTCGATCCGAGCGACGACCTGCCGTTCTGGGCCGGCGGGCGCTTCGCCGGCGACGTGCTCTACGACCGGGCCGAGGCCGATGCCACCGGCGTTGTCCGCAACCAGGCCGGCGGTGAAGCCGATGCGGAGATGGCCGAGCTGCTGGTGGAGGCGCTCCGCTCCATCGAGGCACCCGAGGAGCAGCTCGCCCGCCTGGGGCTGGGCTGAGCTGATGCCTGCTGCGGGCGTCGCTCCGCTCCGAACGCCCTCCGCAGGTGCCTCCCGGCGACCGGCAAGCCGGCCACCCCCGGCGTGTCGATCGGGGCGCCGCGTGCTGGGCTAGACCCTTTGGTGATGGAGTTCCACAAGCTCACCTCGACCGACGCCTTCATCGTCTTCGACCTCGGCGATGCGCCGGCCGTCGGCGTCGTGCGCCAAGCCCCCAAGGTGCTCAAGGACGGCGCCGAGCTGCTGGCCCGGTCCACCACCTACGCCGCGGCCAGCTTCGGGCTCCAGGTGGGGGGCGGGTCCGCCGGCATCAACGCCAAGCCCGAGGGTCGCGATGCCGCGCTGGCCGCCTTCCTCGACGAGGTGGCGCCCTTCGTGGAGAGCGGCCGCTGGCTACCCGGCCCGGGCGTCGGCGTGAGCGCCGAGGACCTCGCCGGCCTCGCCCGGCCCGACGACCGTGCCGCTGCCTTCGACCCGACGCCCGCTGCCGAGAGCGCGGTGGCCGCCGCCGTCGGTGCCCTCGGATCGCTCAACGGCAAGTCCGTCGCCATCGTGGGCAGCGGTCCGATCGCCGAGGCGGCGGCGGCGTCGATCGGGGCCAACGGCGGCAGCCAGGTCGAGCAGGCGTCCCTCGACGCCGAGTGCGACGTGCTCCTCGTGGGCGGCAAGGCAGGCGTGCTGGAGCACGACCTGGCCGCCAACGTGCGGGCACGGGTGGTCGTCCCGTTGACCCCGGTTCCCGTCACGGCGAGGGCACTGGCCGTGCTCGGACGGGCCGGGGTGATCGTCGTCCCTGACTTCCTCTCCACGGCCGGCCCCCTCTTGACCGCTGTCGACCGAGACGGCCGCGACGCAACCACCCGGGTGCACGAGGCCGTGGCGGCCTTGGCCGACGAGGGCACCGGGCTCTGGATGGCGGCGGTGACCAAGGCCGAGGACCACCTGCGCACCTGGCAGGACGCCCTCCCCTTCGGCCGACCCCTCAGCTGACGAGGAGCCGGGTTCGGAAGAGGTCGAGGACCTGCTCGAGGGCGTCCCTCGTCGGCTGGCGGGGTTCGTCGACGAGGTGCTCGGTGAGGACCGAGTGGGCGATGGTCGGGTGCCCCCAAGGGTTGCCCTTGGAGGAGTCGATCTCAACACCGACGAACTGATCTCCCAGCGCTTCGCGCAGGTGGGCGAAGCGATCGCGCGGCACGAGGCGGTCGTGGCTGAAGCGGAGGCCGAGCACGCAGAGGTCGGGGTCGGCGGCCAGGCGATCCTGCACCTCGGTGAGATCGGCGTCGCTCAGGTAGAGGCCGCGCCGGGCCTTCTTGGAGATGCCGAGCGGCAGCGAGGGCTGCGACAGCACGGGCGCCGTCACGGCCGGCTCGGGGAGCATGGCCAACGCGAAGTTGCCAGTGAAGCACATGCCCACCACCCCGACGCCCGGACCGCCGAGCCGCTCATGCTCGTGGCGGGCCAGCGCCTTCGACCATTGGACCACCGGGCTGGTCTTGCCGGTGGCCCACGCCGAGAACTCCTTGGACACGCAGGCCGGCGCGATGGCGCGGAGGGTCTTGCCGGCCGTCATCTCGGCGCCGGGCACGCCGAACAGGTGCGGCACGATCGCAGTGCAGCCGACGGCGACCACCCGGTCGGCGAAGTCGAGCACCTTCGGCGTGATCCCCGGCATCTCCGCGAACACCAGCACCCCGGGGCCGGACCCCCTGCGGTAGACGTCTCTGGTCTTGCCCTCGAAGGTGAAGCGGTCCTTGTCGTAGGTCGTCAGATCGCCCATGAGCGAGCACCGTACCCTGGCCCGCGTGCACCCCTTCCGCTTCGGCATCCAGTGCCGCGAGCCTGCTGATCCGGTCGGGTGGCGGGCGCTGGCCCGCAAGGCGGAGGACCTCGGCTGGTCGGCCCTCACGATGGCGGACCACTTCCACGAGAGCCTGGCGCCGATCCCGGCCGTGATGGCGGCCGCTGATGCGACGAGCACCCTGCGGGTCGGCACCATGGTGCTGGCCAACGACTACCGCCACCCCGTCGTGCTGGCCAAGGAGGCGGCCACCCTCGACGTGCTCACCGGCGGCCGCTTCGAGCTCGGCATCGGGGCCGGCTGGATGATCACCGACTACGAGGCCGCGGGGATCCCGCTCGAGCGGGCCGGGGTGCGGGTCGACCGGCTGACGGAGGCCCTCGCGGTGCTCAAGGGGCTCTGGGCCGACGGCGACTTCACCTTCCGAGGCGAGCACTACCAGATCGACGGACTCGACGGACTGCCTGCACCGCTCTCCCCCGGTGGGCCTCGACTGGTCATCGGAGGAGGCGGCGAACGGGTGCTGCGGCTGGCCGCGCGCCACGCCGACGTCGTCGGGATCAACGTCAACCTGGCGGCCGGGGTGATGGACGCTCAGGCCTTCCCCGATGGCACGCCCGAGTCCACGGACCGCAAGGTGGCCTGGGTGCGAGCGGCGACCGCTGGCCGCCCCACCCCCCCGGAGATCCAGGTGCGCGTGCACCTGGCCATGGTCACCGATGACCGGGACGCCGTCGTTGAGGAGCTGGCCCCCGCCTTCGGCCTGTCCGCCGATGATGCGCGCGCCACGCCCCACGCCCTCATCGGATCCGCCGAGCAGATCTGCGACCAGCTCGTGGAGCGCCGGGAGCGGTGGGGCATCTCCTACCTGGGCCTCTCCGCCGACCAGCTCGACGCCTTCGCGCCGATCGTGGCTCGCCTAGCCGGGACCTGACCGGGGCGGTCAGCAGGTGAGGTCGAGGGCGAAGCCGACGATGCCCTCGTCGTTGCCGTCGCTCCCGCTGGAGGTGCCCGGCGGGCCGGCCAGACCTGCCGCGGCCAGCCCACCGGGTCGTACCCGCAGGAGGGTGCCTCGGGCGTCAGCGTCGCGGAGATCGGTGACCGCACCGGCCACCTCGAAGCGCTGGATCTGCAGGATCCGAGCCGTGTCCGTGTAGGTGATCGTGTCGGTGAAGGTGGCGGCCACGGCGGTGGCGGATGCGAAGCGCAGCACCTCCACCTCGAACGGGTCACCTCGACCGGTCGTGCCGGCGCCTCCGACCGAGAGCAGCTGGTCCGCACCGGTGGGTTCCAGCTGGCACGCCGTCACTGCGAACGAGCTGGCGGAGCCCCCGACCACGACCACCCCGGTGCCGGCCGGTGACTCCGCCGGGATGTCCGGGACCGTGATCTCGGTGGGCGCCAGGGTCTCGCCCAGGGAGGCGCCGTCCTCGTCGCCTCCGCTGCCACTGGAGCAGGCGGTCAACAGGAGGCAGGCACCGAGGATGGCCGACGATCTGGACATGGATCGATCGGTCAGGTCTGACGGCGCTTGGCCGCCTGCTGCTCGGCGACGCGGGCCACGCGGATGTCGTACTGGCGGCGCAGGATCCGGCCCTCGCCCCAGAGGAAGGCCCGCAGCAGCGCCCAGGACAGCGCGTAGGCGATGACCCAGATCCAAGCGAAGCCAAACAGCTTCAGGATCAACCCGATGAGCAGCCCGGTGCCGAGGTTGGAGAGGAAGGGATGATCGGCCTGGAGGTGGTCGAGCCGCTCGTTGGTGTGGCGGAGGTTCACTCCCACTCGATGGTGCCCGGCGGCTTGGAGGTGACGTCGAGCACCACCCGGTTGACCTCGCGGACCTCGTTGGTGATGCGGGTGGAGATGCCGGCCAGCACGTCGTAGGGCACCCGGGTCCAGTCGGCGGTCATGGCGTCCTCGCTCGACACCGGCCGCAGCACCACGGGGTGTCCGTAGGTGCGACCGTCGCCCTGCACGCCCACCGAGCGGATGTCCGCCAGGAGCACGACCGGGCACTGCCAGATGTCGCGATCGAGGCCAGCCGCGGAGAGCTCCTCCCGGGCGATGCGATCGGCGTGGCGAAGGATCTCGAGACGGTCACGGGTGACCTCGCCGATGATGCGGATGCCGAGGCCGGGCCCGGGAAACGGCTGCCGCCACACGATGGCCTCGGGCAGGCCAAGCTCGAGGCCGACCCGACGCACCTCGTCCTTGAACAGGGTGCGCAGCGGCTCGACCAGGGAGAACTCCAGGTCGTCGGGCAGGCCCCCGACGTTGTGGTGGCTCTTGATGTTGGCCGTGCCGGTGCCTCCGCCCGACTCCACCACGTCCGGATAGAGAGTGCCCTGCACCAGGAAGTCGACCGTCTCCCCATGGGTGCCGGCGTCGGCCACCACCTCCCGCGCGGCCGTCTCGAACACGCGGATGAACTCGCGTCCGATGACCTTGCGCTTCTCCTCCGGGTCGACCACCCCGGCGAGGGCGTCGAGGAACTTCTTCTCGGCGT
>JBDSUN010000157.1:0-3737 GCA_039927735.1 Acidimicrobiales bacterium
ACCACACGTACCAGCTGAACTTCGGCGGGAACATGGACTTCATGAACATGCTGGAGCGCAAGCGCCTCAAGTCCAAGAAGATCTCCAAGACCCAGTCCGTCACCAGCCAGATCGACCAGGGCATCTCGGACCGGGACGTCCACATCGGCCCGTCGGACCACGTGCCGTGGCTGGAGGATCGCAAGTGGGCCATGATCCGTCTCGAGGGCCGCAACTTCGGTGACGTGCCCCTCACCGTCGAGCTCAAGCTCGAGGTGCACGACTCCCCCAACTCGGCCGGCGTCATCATCGACGCCGTGCGCTGCGCCAGGATCGGCCTCGATCGCGGCATGGGTGGCCCCCTCGAAGGCCCGAGCGCCTACTTCATGAAGAGCCCGCTGAAGCAGTACCGCGACGAGGAGGCCCACCGCATGGTCGAGGCCTACGCCAACGGCGACGCCGACCTGAAGTAGCGATGCGGTGGGGTGACTTCGCCAACGCCGCGCCGGAGCTGGCCGCCTTCGGGGCGGGGCTGTTCGCCGGCGCGCCTTCGTACCTCGCCACCGTCGGTGCCGACGGCGGTCCTCGGGTCCACCCGGTGACACCCGTCATCGGCACCGACGACCTGTTCGTGTTCATGGAGCCCACCTCGCCCAAGGGCCGAGACCTCGTCGAGCGCCGGCGCTACGCCCTCCACAACGGCGTGCCCGACAGCGCCGGCACCGGCGGTGAGCTCCTGATCACCGGGACCGGCCAGCGGGTAGACGATCCGATGGTCCGGGCAGGGGCGGTGGATGCCGCCGCCTACGCCCCGGCCGATCGGTACATCCTGTTCCGGCTCGACGTCCGCACCGCCCGCGCCGGCGGCCACGGCGACGTCGAGCTCCCCGACCCCAAGCGGTGGACGGACCCCGCCTGAGCGACCGCGTCCGAGAGGCGACGGCGCTCTCTACGGTCGGCGCTGCGAGACCTCGGCCCAGACGGTGAGGTGATCACTGACGGGGAGCTTGGTCGTCCCGCTGTCGATCACGGTGCAGCCGCGGGTGAGCACGTGGTCGAGGCGCCGGTTGAGACCCGTCCGCGCGTTGATGGTGTTGGGACCCTCGAGCAGGTCGTAGCCGTGGAAGGCGGCGACTGGAGCGACGTCCGCGGGGCAGAGGTTGAGGTCGCCGACCAGCACCTGGGGCGCGGGGCAGGCCGACAGCGCCACGAGGACCGTCGCCAGCTGGAGCGCGGCCACGAAGGGATCGAGCGCCAGATGGGTCGTGGCCACCGACCACCGCTCGCCGTGGAGCTCGACCTCCGCGAGAAGGGCGATCCGCCGCTCCCCCGGACCCGGCAACGTGTGCACCTCCCGGCGGCCCACCCGACCCCGCACCACGAGGGCGTTGGCCTGGCCCGCCCACAGCCACTGCTTGGCCCGCGCCCAGGCGAGCTCGCCCGCCAGCGCGTCGGCCATGACGGCCCCCTGGTGCTCGAAGCGGGTGCGCCAGCGCCGGTGGTCGAGCTCCTGGAAGGCGTGGACGTCGGCGGCGATGGTGCGCAGCGGGGCGACCGCCCGCCCGAGATCAGGGCGGCCGAGCGGGTCGGGCACCCCGTGCTGCAGGTTGCTCGACGCCACGCGCATCAGCGCAGCCTCGCAGCCGGGGGCAGACTGCACTGATGCACCAGCGCTTCTCCGCCGCCAGCCCCGGCGGCCACGACCTGCCGACCGACGTGGTCACCTACGGCCCGGACGTGGCGCGCGAGGACACCCTCAAGCTGCTGGGCAACGTGGAGGGCAAGCGCATCCTCGATCTCGGCTGCGGTGCCGGCCACAACGCCATCGCCCTGGCCCGTCACGGGGCCAAGGTGATCGCCGTCGACGAGTCATCCGACCAGGTGGCCGACGCCCGGGCCGCCGCCGAGCGGGAGCGGGTCAAGGTGGAGCTCCACCATGCCCCTCTCGCGGAGCTGGCCTTCATCCGGGCCGACACCATCGACGCCGTCTTGTCGGTGTGGGGCCTGGTGCCCGTCGAGGACATCGACCGCGTCTTCCGGCAGGTCGACCGCGTGCTCCGCCCCGAGCACCCGCTGGTGCTCTCGATGCCGCACCCTGCCTTCACCATGGTTGACACCGAGGACCCCGAGCGGCGCATCCACCGCACCTACTGGGAGCCCGCCCCCGCCGATGGGATCATCCCCCGCACGATCAGCTCGCTGTTCACCAGCCTCGGGCGGGCCAACTTCCGCGTCGACACCGTGCTCGAGCCGCAGCCGTCGAGCGGCGGCCCGCGCAGCGCGGCGTGGCACGACCACATGCGCCACATCCCCGCCACCCTCATCATCCGGGCTCGAAAGCAGGGCATCTGAGGGTTGACAGCCGGATGCATATGCACGCACATTGATATGCGTGAGCGTTGATCTGAGATCGTCCCCCGCCCTCTTGAAGCTGCTCGGCGACCCCGTGCGGTGGAGCATCGTGCAGCGTCTGGCCGCCGAGGACCTCTGCGTGTGCCACCTGGTGGACGACCTCGGGCTGGCCCAGCCCCTGGTGAGCCACCACCTGCGCGCCCTGCGCAACGCCGGCATCGTCGCCACGGAGCCCTGCGGCGCCTTCACCTACTACCTGCTGGACCGGCACGTGCTGGCCTCGCTCGCCGACGCCCTGGCCGAGCTCGGCAACGAACCCCGGCGGCCCCAGCGCCGGGCCTGCGGATGATGGACGCCCGCCCGCTCGGGCCGCGGGCCCTGGCCGAGGGCCTCGGCACCGGGTTGCTGGTGGCCGTGGTGGTCGGCTCGGGCATCGCCGCCGAGCGACTGTCGCCCGGCGAGATCGGGCTGCAGCTGCTGGAGAACTCGACCGCCACCGCACTGGCGCTGGTGGCCTTGATCCTCACCTTCGGCTCCGTCTCGGGTGCCCACTTCAACCCGGTCGTCACGCTGGCCGAGCTGGCCACCGGCAAGATCGAAGGCCGGGCCGTCGCCCCCTACGTGGGCGCCCAGATCCTCGGCGGTTGCCTCGGGGCCGTGATCGCCAACCTCATGTACGAGCTGCCGGCCGTCGACTGGTCGACCAAGGACCGGATCACCGCCGCCACCTTCCTGTCCGAGGTGGTGGCCACGTTCGGGCTGCTCCTCGTCATCTTCGGGGTGGTGCGCTCCGGCCGAGCGTCGGCGGTGCCCGTGGCGGTGGCCGGCTACATCGGCGCCGCCTACTGGTTCACCTCCTCCACCAGCGTGGCCAACCCGGCCGCGGCGCTGGCCCGCATGCTCTCCGACACCTTCGCCGGCATCCGGCCGGCGTCGGCCGCTGCCTTCATCGCCGCCCAGCTCCTCGGGGGCGCGCTGGCCGTGGCCGTCGCCCACGTCCTGTTCCCCGAACCCGAACCCTCACTCGAGGAGGCCCTCGATGCCCGACCTTGACGGCCTGCCGACCGTGCTGTTCCTTTGCGTCCACAACGCCGGTCGCTCGCAGATGGCGCTCGGCTGGTTCAACAACCTGGCCGGCGATCGAGCCGTGGCCTGGTCGGGTGGGTCCGAGCCGGGTATGGAGGTCAATCCCGCCGCGGTGGCCGCCATGGCGGAGGTCGGCATCGATATCGCCACCGAGTACCCCAAGCCGTGGACCGACGAGATCATCCGCGCCGCCGACGTCGTCATCACGATGGGCTGCGGCGACGCCTGCCCAATCTTCCCCGGCAAGCGCTACGAGGACTGGCCGCTGGAGGACCCCGCCGGACAGGGCGTTGAGGCGGTGCGGCCGATCCGCGACGAGA
>JBDSUN010000158.1:0-6510 GCA_039927735.1 Acidimicrobiales bacterium
GGGCGAGAAAGACCCCGCGCCAACCCACCGCGTGGGCGATGCCCGTACTGGCCGCGGGTCCGATCAGGCCGGGAACCACCCAAGCCGTCGAGAACACCGCGAACACCCGCGGGCGCACGGCGGCCGGGTAGGCCCGCCCCACCGTGGTGTAGGCCACGGCCGGGATCGCCCCCGCGCCGATGCCCTGAAGCACCCGACCGGCCACGAGCACGCCCATGGATGGCGCCAGCCCGCCGATCAGGATGCCCACGCTGAACAAGGCCAGGCCCAGCGCGAACGGGAGTGCGGTGCCCCGCTCGTCGGCCAACTGCCCGGCCACCACGATGCCGAGCAGCGTGCCCAGGAAGAACCCGCTGAACACCCAGCCGTAGAGCCCGAGCCCGCCGAGGTCGGCGGCCACCACCGGCATCACCGTGGCGATGGCCAGGGACTCGAAGGCCACCAGCGTGATCGTGAGCACGAGACCGGTGGTGAGCCGACGCCTCGCCGGAGCCCAAACCCCCTCAGTGGCCGCGCCGTACCGCTCCACGGCTAGTCGTGTTCGGGGCGCAGCGTGGGGAACAGCACCACGTCGCGGATCGACGCTGTGTCGGTGAGCAGCATCACGAGACGGTCGATGCCGATGCCGAGCCCGGCCGTGGGGGGCAGCCCGTACTCAAGGGCCCGGAGGTAGTCCTCGTCGACGACCATGGCCTCGTCATCGCCAGCTGCCTTGGATGCCGCCTGGGCCTCGAAGCGGGCCCGCTGCTCGTCGGGATCGACCAGCTCGGAGAACGCGTTGAGCAACTCCCGACCGGCCACGATGGCCTCGAACCGCTCCACCATGTCGGGCAGCTCGCGGTGGTCGCGCGCCAAGGGCGAGACCTCCTTGGGGTAGTCGACGACGAACACCGGGCCCCAGAGCTCGGCCTCGGTCGTCTTCTCGTAGATCTCGAGGATGAGCTTGCCCGGGCCGTAGTCGGCCTTCACCTCGACCCCGTGCTCCTCGGCGATGCGCCGGAGGTCCTCGACCGGCATCCGCACGTCCACGTGAACGCCGGCGTGCTCCTCGACGAGCTCGGTGAGGGTGGCCCGTCGCCACGGCGTCGTGAGATCGAGGTCACGGCCGCCGTAGGTGAGCTTCGTGGTGCCGTGCAGCTCCGTGGCGAGGTGGGCGACGAGCTCCTCGGTCAGCTCCATCACGTCGTGGTAGTCGCCGTAGGCCTGGTAGAGCTCCAGCATCGTGAACTCGGGGTTGTGCCGCGTCGACAGGCCTTCGTTGCGGAACACGCGCGCCATCTCGAACACGCGCTCGAACCCGCCGACGGTGAGGCGCTTCAGGTAGAGCTCGGGCGCGATGCGCAGGAACAGCTCCATGTCGAGGGCGTTGTGGTGGGTGGTGAAGGGCTTGGCCAGCGCGCCGCCGGGGATGGGGTGGAAGACGGGCGTCTCCACCTCGATGAAGGCCCGCTCCTCCAGCCAGCGCCGGGTGAGGCTGATGATGCGGCTGCGCTGGAGGAACGTGGTGCGGCTCTCCGGGTTGGCCCAGAGGTCGACGTAGCGCTGCCGGTAGCGAGTGTCGACATCGCTGAGGCCATGCCACTTGTCGCCGAAGCTGCGACGGGTCTCGGCCAGCATCACCCACGAGGCGACCTTCACCGACAGCTCGCCTCGCCTCGTCTTGACCACCTCGCCGACCGCGCCCACCCAGTCGCCCAGGCTGATCCTGGTGAACGCCTCGAAGTCCTCGGTCAGGGCGGCCAGAGCGAAGAGCTGCACCTCGCCACCGCTGCCGTCGCGCAGCGTCCCAAAGGCCAGCTTGCCCTGGGCCCGGTGCAGCATCACCCGGCCGGCCACGCGCACCTCGATGCCCGTCTCCTCGCCGTCGGCCAGGCCATCGTGCTCGGCCCGAAGCTGGGCGGTGGTGGCGGTCGTCTCGAAGCGGTACGGAGGGGTCATGCGTCGACGTTCTTCTCGAAGATCAGACGCAGGCCGTGCAGCGTGAGCCACGGCTCGACGTGGGTGATGGCGGCCGACAGCGGGCCGATGAGGTCGGAGAGCCCTCCGGTGGCGACCACCGTGGCGTCGGCATCGAGCTCGTTGCGGATGCGCTCGCACATGCCGTCGACCAGGGACGTGTAGCCGTAGATGGCACCCGACTGCATCGACTCCACGGTGCTGCGCCCGATGACGTTGCGAGGCTCGACCAGCTCCACCCGACGGAGGGCGGCCGCCCGGACGAAGAGGGCGTCGAGGCTGATGTCGATGCCCGGGAAGATGGCGCCGCCGAGGTACTCCCCCTTGGCGGAGATGGCCTCGAAGGTGGTGGCCGTCCCGAAGTCCACGACGATGGTGGGGCCGCCGAAGAGGTCGTAGGCGGCCACAGCATCGGCGATCCGGTCGGCGCCCACCTCCTTCGGGTTGTCGTAGAGGATGGGCAGCCCGGTACGGACGCCCGGCTCGACCACCAGCGCCGCCATGCCGAAGTAGCGCTCGGACATGCGCCGCAGCGCTCCCGTCACCCGGGGCACCGACGAGCACACCACGATCCCCTCGACGTCGCTGTCCTCCCAGGTGGAACCGTGGAAGCCCAGGAACTCCTGCAGCACGAGGGCGTGCTCGTCCGCCGTGCGCTCGACGTTCGTGGCGATGCGCCAGTGGTCGATCAGGCTGGTGTCGGCCGCCCGACGATCAACGTTGGCGTCAGTGGCCTCCACGTCGTAGAGGCCGACCACCGTCTGGGTGTTGCCGACGTCGAGGGCGAGGAGCACGGCGCCCGACGCTACGAGGCTTCACCAGGAGGGTCGAACCAGTAGGTCCGCTCAGCGGATGTCGAGGCCGATGTCGAGGGCGGGGGCGGACTGGGTGATCTGGCTGCTGGAGAGGAGGTCGACCCCGCTGGCCGAGTAGGCAGCGGCCGTCTCCACGGTGATGCCGCCGCTGCACTCGAGCAGCGGGCGGCCGCCAGCGTTGGCGCCCTCCCAGTCGTCGACCAGGTCGACGGCAGAGGAGGCCTGCTCCGGGGTCATGTTGTCGAGGAGGATGGCGTCGGCTCCCGCTTCGAGGGCCTGGGCGACCTGGCTGAGGTCACCGGCCTCGACGTGCACGAGCCGACCGGGCCAGGCGGCCTTGGCCGCGGCCACCGCCTCGACGATCCCCAGCAGGGCGAGGTGGTTGTCCTTGAACATGACCCAGTCGGACAGGTTGCCCCGGTGGTTGACCGCCCCACCGGCGCGCACGGCCGCCTTCTGCAGGGTGCGCAGGCCGGGCGTGGTCTTGCGGGTGTCCCAGATGCGAGCGTCGCCGCCAGCGGCGGCGGCATCGGCGAACCGCTTGGTGATGGTCGCGATGCCGGACAGGTGGCAGAGGAAGTTCAGTGCCGTTCGCTCCCCTGCGAGGACCGACCCCATCGGTCCGGTCACGGTGCCCACGACCGCTTCGGCGGCGACGACATCGCCATCGACGGCCGACCACACCACCTCCACCGCCGGGTCGAGCTGGGCGAAGGCTTCGGTGGCGCAGCGCGTGCCGGCCAGCACGCCGGAACGGCGCGGCACGAAGTCGGCCACCGCCATCGCGCCCTCGGGCAGCAGCGCCGAGGTGATGTCCCCCAGCGGGGCGAGATCTTCCGCCAGCGCCCGCGCTACGGCGTCACGCACGGCGGGTAGGTACGGATCCGCCAGGGCCACAGCATCAGCCTGCCAGGTCGGTCAAGCGGGCGTGTCACGATCTGACGCCGGGCGGTGTCTTTCGGGTGTGAAGGGGGTGACCATCGGCGAGCCACGCACCGTGGAGCACGGCGACACGCCGGAGAGCGAGGCGGATCTGTTTGCGCGCCTCTACCCCTCGCTCCGACGATTTGCGGCCGTGGCTGGGCCGACCGATGTCGAGCCGGATGACCTCGTGCAGGAGGCGGTGGCCCAGGCGCTGCGTCGACGACCGCTCACCGAGCTCGACGAGCCCCTCGCCTACCTTCGCCAGACCATCCTCAACCTGGCTCGCAACCGACGACGGGGTCTGGCCCGGGCTCGGCGCACGCTCGAGCGCGTTGACGCGACCAAGGACCGGGGCGAGGAGTACGCCTCGGATCTGGCCGACCTCGATCGCCTTGGACCCGTGGCTCGCGCCGTGCTGTTCCTGGTGGAGGTGGAGGGCTGGACGTTCGCGGCCGCCGCGAACCAGGTGGGGCTCTCGGAAGCCGCAGCCCGGACCACGGCATCGCGCGCCCGCCGCCGGCTGCGCACCGAGATCGAGGAGGAGGACGCCTGATGCACGATGACATCGAGGGACAGCTGGAGCGGTTGGCCAGTCGGGGCGAGGCTCGAGGCGCTGGCCACGTCTGGTCTGCCGCCCGCACCCAGGGGGCCGCACCGGGGGGCCGAGGGCTGTGGCCCGTCGGGATGGCGGCCGTCGTCGTTGCCGCGGCCATCGTGGCCGGCGGGGTGACGATCACTGCTGACGACGCCACCCCTCCAGATCCGGTGGCCGCTGGGCCCTCGTCGCCCACGACCCGCGGAGCTCCGCAGATCGTGATCGCGCAGAACGCATCCACGCTCGTGCGCTTCGACGACTGCGCCGCCGTGCTGGCCGAGCTCAAGGCGGAGGCGCTCGAGCGGGTCGGCCCCTACGGCTTGGACCGGCCGTTCTTCCTCCTCGGCGGTGGCGACGTCGCGCAGGGCGCCTTCCAACGCACCGATGCGCAAGAGCAGAGCGGCGGTGGCGCTCCCCCAGCACCGGACAGCTCCCAGACCAACACCCAGGAGGTCGGGGTCGACGAGCCCGACCTCGTCGAGACCGACGGCCGCCGCCTCTACGACGTTCGGGGTGGCACGCTCCGGGTCACCGATGTGGAGACAGCCGTGCTGACGGCCACCGTGCCGCTCGGCCTCGTGAACGTCGATGGCGCTGTCCTCGTCGAGGACGCACTGGTGGTGTTCGCCAACGAACCGCTGTCGAGCGGCCGGGGCGGGAACGGCGGGGAGGCCAAGGTCGTGGTGGTGGACGTGTCGGGGACGCCGATGGTCGGCGAGCGGCTCACCGTCGACGGGTTCCTCGTCGACGTCCGCGCCGTCGACGGCCGGGTGCACGTCGTGACCGTCAGCTCCCCGACGCTGGCCTTCACCTATCCGACCGGGGGGGAGGCCGGAGCGGAGGAGAGCGCCACCGAGGCCAACAAGGCGCGGATCCGCAGCTCGACCCTCGCCGACTGGCTGCCGTCCCGCACCGTCACGGCCGCCGATGGAGCGACCGTCGGCGAGCGCGCTCAGCTGACGGACTGCGACGAGATCCGGCGACCCGCCACCTTCGCCGGCTTCGAGCAGACCACCCTCGTCACCCTCGACCTCGGGGACCTCAGCGCCAGCCCGGCCACGTCGGTGCAGGCCTCGAGCCTGCTCGTCTACGGGAGCGCCGAGAGCATCTACACCGCCACGACGAGCTACGCCGATCTCCGCCCCGGCGATGAGGGCGGCGCGGTCGACAACCAACCCCGCACCGCCCTCCACCGGTTCCGCCTGGGCCCCGAGCCCGCCTACGCCGGCTCGGGGCAGGTCGAGGGCTACGTCCGGGAGCAGTTCGGCCTCTCGGAGCACGAGGGCGGCCTGCGGGTGGCCTCTTCGACGGTCGAAGGTGGGGCGAGAAGCCGGATCACCGTGCTGCGCGTCGACGAGGGCGAGCTGGTGCCGACGGGCATCGTCGACGGGCTCGGGCCCAACGAGCAGATCGAGGGCGTGCGCTTCGTCGGCGATCTCGGCTACGTCGTGACCTTTCGCCAGACCGACCCGCTCTACGTCGTCGACCTTCGCGATCCGGCCAACCCCCGACTGGCCGGCGAGCTGAAGATCCCTGGCTACAGCCGCTACCTGCACCCCGTCGGCGACGGCTACGTCCTCGGCGTCGGCCACGACGGCACCGAGGACGGGCGCCTCACCGGGGCGGCCGTGTCGCTCTTCGACGTGCGGGATCCGGCTGTCCCGGCCCGGGTCGACCTCGAGGCCTACGGACCGCTGACAGGCCCCAAGATCGACCTGGACCACAAGGCCTTCATGTGGTGGCCCGAGAGGAGCACGGCCTTCATCCCGATCGGCGTGATCGGCAGCAGCGCGAGGGTCGAGGTCGTCCAGGTGGTGGAGGGGACCCTCACAAGGGTGGGGGCCGTCGTCCCCGCCGGCGAGGGCTCGCCCATCACCGCCGACTTCGATCGCGTCGTGCGGGTGGGCAACCGCCTGCTGTCCGTCAGCCCGGAGGGGGTGCAGGTGAGCGACGCCAGCACCCTCGCCCCCATCGCATGGGTGTCCTACCGCTAGCCCAGCCCGCGGCTGTCCTGCTTGAGGGCGGTGTCCACCGCGAGGCTGCTGGCCACCACGAGCGAGCGGAGTGGCTCCTCGAGCGGGGCATGGATCTGGACGACGAAGTTGTCGGCGGTGGTGAACATGGTCTTGGCCAGGCCCTCCCACGTCTTGGTGATGCGGGCCACCTCGTTGCCCGAGGCATCCGACACCTTGAAGTTCCAGGCCCGCCAGTTCTCGGCGT
>JBDSUN010000159.1:0-5359 GCA_039927735.1 Acidimicrobiales bacterium
CCCGACCGGCTGCGACGACGCCGTTCTCGGTAATGCGTTCCACGCCCTTGCCGTCGGTGTGGACGAGGTAGGTACCCGGCTGGTTGTACGAGTCGAGGTAGTCGTCGTGGAAGCACGGCCGCTTGCACAGCTGGCGATACCAAGCCTTGAGGCCGTCGGCCGTCTCGGGGTCGGCGACGATCGAATCGATACGACGGCGGATCTCCTCCATCTTCTCGAAGTCGGAGTCCTCATAGGCGCCCATCATCCCCTCGGGGGTGAGCTCGTCGGCCGGCAGCGACATGATCCGGCCACGGATGCGGCGGGACAGATCCGTCCAGCCGTCCATCACCAGGTCCTCCTCGGCGAAGCCGCCGGTCTGGTTGGCGGTGAAGTTCTCCAGCCAGCGCTGCTGCCAGCCCGGCGTGGCCATCTCTGCGAACCACTCGGGGTCGGTGGGCTTGTTGTCCCGGACGTCCACGGACGACGGGGTGCGCTGGAATACGTATAGCTCCTCGCAGGCCTTGGCCAGGTGGGGGACGCACTGCACGGAGGTGGCGCCGGTGCCGATGATGGCGACGCGCTTGTCGGCCAGACCCTCCATGGGGGCACCGGACGGGTCGCCGCCGGTGTAGTCGTAGTCCCAGCGGCTGGTGTGGAACGAGTGGCCGGCGAAGTCCTCGATCCCGGGGATGCCCGGGAGCTTCGGCACGTGCAGGGGCCCGGTGCCCATGCCGAGGTACTGGGCGGTGAGCTCGTCGCCACGGTTGGTGCGGATGATCCAGCGGGAGGCGGCGTCGTCCCACTCGAGGTCGGTGACCTCGGTGTGGAAGAGCGCCTTGTCGTAGAGACCGAACTGCTTGCCGATGCGCTGGCAGTGCTCGAGGATCTCTGGCGCGTGGCAGTACTTCTCCGACGGCATGTGGCCGGTCTCTTCGAGCAGTGGCATGTAGACGAAGGAGGCGGTGTCGCACTGGGCTCCGGGGTAGCGGTTCCAGTACCAGGTGCCGCCGAAGTCGCCGCCCTTCTCGATGATGCGGACGTCGTCGATGCCCTGCTCCTTGAGCCGGGCGCCGGTGACCAGCCCGGCGAAGCCGCCGCCGATGAAGGCCACCTGCACGTGGTCGGTCAGGGCCTCCCGCTCGGTGACCGGCGTGTACGGGTCCTCCAGGTAGTGGGCCAGCTGATCCTTCACCTGGAGGTACTGGTCGTTGCCGTCGGGGCGCAGCCGCTTGGCCCGCTCCTGGGCGTACTTCTGCTTGAGGGCGTCCTTGTCGATCGTCGTCACGGAGACGAGTCAACGACAGACTTGACCCACGGGTCAAGATCTCAGCGGGTGGCGGTCATCAAGAGGTAGGCGGCGGGGAGGGTGCAGGAGCCGTCGTTGGCCACGTTGCTCTCGTCGATGGCCTCGCGCAGCAGCGTCATCCCCTCGTCGACCTTGTCGCGCATCTCGAGCATCTCCATGAAGGCGACGAAGGGGCCGGCCGCCGTCACGAACGTCTCGAGGGCGACGTCAGCCGACGGGAAGCGCCACGCGAAGTTGCGCGTCTCGATGGTGGCGTCGAGGCCGGCGGCGGCCAGGCGACGCGTGGCCTCGGTCGGGTCGCCCCACTCGTCGGGGGAGGGCCCGATGGCCTCGGGGGTGAGGTGGGCCACCTTGGTCTTCCAAGCGACCGCCCAGCTGCTGGCGGTCCACGAGGTGACGGCGATGCGCCCTCCCGGCCGGCACACGCGCGCCATCTCCCGCGTGGCGGCGCCGTGGTCGGGGGCGAAGATCACGCCCATGACGCTGAGGACGACGTCGAAGGCCCCATCGGGGAGGTCGAGGGCCTGAGCGTCCCCGACCTGCAGGTCGACCTTCACCTTCTCGGCTGCACAGCGGTCCTTCGCCCGGTCGATCTGGGCGGGTGTGAGATCGATGCCGGTCACCTTGGCACCTTGCTTGGCGGCCAGGACGGCGGCGTTGCCGTCACCCACGGCCACGTCGAGGACCGTCTCGCCCTTCTCGATGTCGAGGACCTTGACGACCGTCTGGCTGATCGGGAGCAGGTGGCGGGCGATCGCGGGGTAGTCGCCGATCGACCACATGCGGGTCTGGGCAGCGCGGGCGGCGGCGTCGGTCATGCCCTGAAGTCTGTACGGCGACCGGCGCCTCCGCTATTCAGCCGGAACGGGGCTTGCTGATGCGGGAGCCGACGGCGGCGGTCAGCGGCTGGGGCAGCGCCTTGCCGACCGCTGCCCCCACCTTGTGCAGCAACGATCCGGACACGACTTGGTCCTTGCCGGCAAAGAGGGCATCGAGCCCGGCCCGGGCCACGTCGCGCGGCTCGTCCTTGCTCGCCTTGCCCAGGAGCGTGTCGTCGAGGTCGCCCCGCTCGGAGACCTCGGTGTCGGTCGGGCCGGGCATCAGGGCCGTCACCGTGACGCCGGTGTCGCGCATCTCCTCCCGCAGCGCCTGGGCGAAGAGCTGCACGAAGGCCCTGGAGGCGTTGTAGGTGGATTGGTAGGGCCCGGGCACCGTCGACGCGATCGACGAGGTGATCAGCACTCGACCCTCCCCCCGCTCGGCCAATCTCCGGTAGCACCAACCCGGCCAGGTGCACCACGCTGCGCACGTTGAGGTCGACGAGCTGGAGGTGCTCAGCGACGTCCCGGTCGATGAAGCGCTCGCCCAGCGCGATGCCGGCGTTGAGGGCCAGGACGGCGACGGGCCGGCCGAGCTCCGTCACCCGGTCGTGCACCTCCTGGACGCCGTCGGGATCGGCGAGGTCAGCCCGCACGGTGAGCACCGGGACGGCGCCGTCGAACAGCGATGGATCCTCGATGCGATCGGAGTGGCCGACGACGACGACGTCGTGGCCCCGCTCCAAAGAGCTCGGTGGCCAGCGCCAACCCGATGCCCGCGGAGGCGCCCGTCACGAGGGCGAGGGGGCGGGCGGTGGTCTCGTCGGGGGGCGCGTCCATGGGTGGGCGGCTGCCCCATGGTCGGCCGAGCCAAACCGGTTGTCCGTCACACCGGGTCCCTAGCGTGGTCGGGGTGACCATCGAGCCGGCTGCCCTCGCCCTCCTCCAGCAGCTCACCGGCAACCCGGCCGCCACCTTCCGACCGGGGCAGCTCGAGGCCATCACCCGGCTGGTGGAGGCCCACGGGCGCACGTTGGTGGTGCAGCGCACCGGCTGGGGCAAGAGCGCGGTGTACTTCATCGCCACCCGGCTCCTGAGAGACGGCGGCGCGGGCCCCACCGTGCTGATCTCGCCGCTGCTGGCGCTGATGCGCAACCAGCTCGACGCCGCCTCGCGGGCCGGCGTGGTGGCCGTCACCATCAACAGCGCCAACCAGGACGACTGGCCCGACATCGAGGACCAGATCCGCGCCGGCGCCATCGACCTGCTGCTCATCTCGCCCGAGCGCCTGCAGAACGAGCGCTTCCGGGACGACGTCCTCCCCCAGCTCATCGCCGAGCTCGGCATGCTGGTGGTGGACGAGGCGCACTGCATCAGCGACTGGGGCCACGACTTCCGGCCCGACTACCGGCGCATCTCCCAGGTCCTCGAGGGGCTGCCGCCCGGGGTGCCCGTGCTCTGCACCACGGCCACCGCCAACGACCGAGTCATCGCCGACGTCGTCGCCCAGCTGGGCGATTCGCTCGAGGTGCTGCGGGGGCGGCTGGAGCGCGAGTCTCTGCGGCTGGCCGTCGTCGACCTCCCAGCCGCCGCTGAGCGGCTGGCCTGGCTGGCCACCGTCATCCCCGACCTCCCCGGCTCCGGCATCATCTACTGCCTCACCATCCACGACACCCGGCGGGTGGCGGACTGGCTCCGCACGCAGGGCATCGACGCCCGGGCCTACAGCGGCGACGACGACCCCGCCGTGCGCATCGGCCTCGAGGATGCCCTGCTGGCCAACGAGCTCAAGGTCCTCGTGGCCACCTCCGCCCTCGGCATGGGCTTCGACAAGCCCGACCTCGGCTTCGTCATCCACTACCAGTCGCCTGGCTCGCCCATCGCCTACTACCAGCAGGTGGGCCGGGCGGGGCGGGCCCTCGACGAGGCCTACGGCATCCTCCTGTGCGGTTGGGAGGACCGCGACATCCAAGACCACTTCATCACCACCGCCTTCCCCGAGCGGGCCCAGGCCGAGGGCGTGGTGGCGCGGCTCGAGGCCAGCGACGGCACCGTGACGATGGCCGAGATCGAAGGCGCCGTGAACGTCCAGCGAGGGCGCCTCAGCCTGCTGCTCAAGGTGCTGGAGGTGGATGGCGCCGTGTCACGCGCCGGTGGGCGCTGGCGTCGCACCGAACAGCCGTGGGCCTACGACGCCGACCGGGTGGAGCGGGTGACCGCCCACCGCCGCGAAGAGCAGGACGCCATGGCCACCTACGCCTCCTCGACGACGTGCCGCATGGTGCAGCTGCGCCGCCAGCTGGACGACCCCGGTGCGGCGCCCTGCGGTCGCTGTGATGCCTGCGCCGGTGCCGCCTGGGATGTCGAGCTGCCGACGGCGTTGGTGGCCGAAGCCCTCGCCCACCTGCGCCGGGGCGACCAGGTGCTGGAGCCAAGGGCGCGCTGGGCCGGGGGAGCGCCCGGCCTGCCAGCCGGGAACATCAAGGCCGACGAGCGGCTCGCGCCCGGGCGCATCCTGTCCGTGTACGGCGACGGCGGCTGGGGGGGCGTGGTGCGCGAAGCCCATGCCACCGGCGTCGCCCCCATCGAGCTGCTGGAGGCGGCCGACGAGCTGGTCCGTCGTTGGAGCCCCACGCCGTGGCCGGTGTGGGTCACCTTCGTGCCGTCCACCACATCGACGATGCCGGCCGATCTGGCCATCGCCCTCGGCGCGGTGCTCGGCCTGTCGGTGCACGACGTGGTCCGCCGGGTGGCCGACCGCCCGCCCCAGTCGGCCATGGACAACAGCACCCAACAGCTCGCCAACGTCGACGGTGCCTTTGAGGTGAGCGGCGACCTGCCGGGCGGGCCGGTGCTCCTGGTGGACGACGTGGTCGACTCCCGTTGGACGATGACCGTCGTCGGCTCCCTGCTCCGCCGGGCCGGCGCCGGTCAGGTTCACCCCTTTGCCCTGGCCCAATCCCGCAGCTGATCCTTCAGGCGAGGGTGTCGAAGACCCGCTTGCGCCACGGCGGGAGGTTCGGGAGCAGGTCCTGCGGGGTGGCCCCGAGGCGCACCACGATGGCGTCGAGGGGCGGGCAGATGCCCACCATCTGGCCGTCGTAGCCGGAGGCACGGAAGGAGCCGCGCTCGGTGTCGAGCTGGTCGATCCACCAGTGGGCGCCGTAGAGGCTGCCATCGGTCTCGTCGGTGGAGCGGACCCGGCGGCCGTGATCCACCCAGCCCTCGGGCAGGAGCCGAACCCCGTCCCAGG
>JBDSUN010000160.1:0-13742 GCA_039927735.1 Acidimicrobiales bacterium
GGCCGTGGCGGCCGCCAACGAAGCGCTGCTCGGCGACGACACCGATGCTCTGGCCACTGTGCGGGCCGGGGAGCAGACCATCGACGGGCTCATGCTCGAGCTCGAGGCAGACATCGAGCGGCTGCTGCTCCTTCAGGCGCCGGTAGCGGGTGAGCTGCGCTACGCCTTGGCCATCATCCGGATCGTCCCCGAGCTCGAGCGCTCCGGTGACCTGGCCGAGCACATCGCCAAGCGGGCCGGCTCGGGGCTGGCGGCCCAGGTCACGCCGGCCGCGCGGGGCATGCTCGAGCGCATGGGCGTCGTGACGACCCAGCTGTGGCGGGCCGCCGCCGACGGGTTCGTGGATCGCGACCCGTTGGCGGGCGAAGCCCTCGAGCTGGCCGACGACGAGCTCGACGACCTCCACACGGCCTTGACCGCGGAGCTCCTCGCCGGCGGGGTGCCGGCGCCGGTGGCCGCCGACGCCACCTTGGTGGCCCGCTTCTACGAGCGGCTCGGCGACCACGCCGTGCACATCGCCACCCGAGTGGCCCACGCCGTCGCATGAGCACCGTTCCGGCCGGGGATCGGGCACACTGTGGATCATGGCTACAGCTCTTCGGAACACCAATCCCGCGCTGAACGAGAAGGCCTTCCAACGGGTCGCTGACAACCAGGCCGGGTGGGCGGCGGGCACCCAGGGGCTCGAGGACGCGTACAACGCCCCACCGGCCGGGCCCATCGTCGGCGACGACACCATGACCGTCGGCGGCACCGTCTGGGCCACCGGCGCCCTCCTCGTCCTGGTCATCGCCTCGGGCGTGTACGGCTGGAACAGCCTTGACTCCACCAGCGACAACGTGTCCTTGCCGGGCTGGCTCTTCCCGGTGGTGTTCGGCGCCCTCGGCGTCGCCATCCTCACCATCTTCAAGCCGAACCTGGCCCGCTTCACGGCGCCGGTCTACGCCCTGCTCGAAGGCGCCTTCCTCGGTGCGATCTCAGCCCTCTACAACACCGCCTACGACGGCATCGTCGTCCAAGCCGTCGGCCTCACCATCGGTGTGTTCGCCGTCATGCTCTTCCTCTACGGCACCCGCATCATCAAGGTCACCGAGAAGCTGCGCATGGGCATCGTGGCCGCCACCGGCGCCATCTTCCTCGTGTACATGGTGAACATCGTCCTGAGCCTGTTCGGCGCCTCGGTGCCGTTCCTGCACGACACCGGGCCCCTCGGCATCGGCATCAGCCTCGTCATCGTCGGGGTGGCCGCCTTCAACCTCCTGCTCGACTTCGACTTCATCGAGCGGGGCGTGGCGGCCGGGGCCGACAAGAAGATGGAGTGGTACGCCGCCTTTGGCCTCCTCGTCACCATCGTCTGGCTCTACCTGGAGCTCCTGCGCCTCCTCGCCAAGCTCCAGGGCCGCGACTGATTCGGAGCCCTCCGGGGCACCCGCCTACGCTCGTCGGGTCCTCTGAACGACCCCGACGCGCAGGAGCAGGCATGGCTGATCTCGGTTTCGACGGCAAGGTGGCGATCATCACCGGTGCCGGTGGCGGCCTCGGTCGCTCCCACGCCCTCGACCTCGCCCGGCGCGGCGCCCTCATCGTCGTCAACGACCTCGGCGGGGCCAGCGACGGCACCGGCCACTCGGAGACCGCCGCCCAGAAGGTGGTCGACGAGGTCAAGGCCGCCGGTGGCGAGGCGGTGGCGAACTACGACAGCGTGGCCACCCCCGAGGGCGGCGCCAGCATCGTGCAGACCGCCGTCGACGCCTTCGGGCGCGTCGACATCATCATCAACAACGCCGGCATCCTGCGCGACACCTCGTTCAAGAACATGACACCCGACCAGCTCAACCCGGTGCTCGACGTCCACCTGCGCGGCGCCTTCTACGTCACCCAGCCGGCCTGGCAGATCATGCGCGACCAGGGCTACGGCCGCATCATCAACACCAGCTCCGGCGCCGGCATCTTCGGCAACTTCGGCCAGACGAACTACGGCGCCGCCAAGATGGGCCTGGTCGGCTTCACGCGCGTGCTGGCCGTCGAGGGGGCCAAGAACAACATCAAGGCCAACGCCATCGCCCCCGTCGCCAAGACCCGCATGACCGAGGAGCTGCTCGGTGCCGCCGCCGACAAGCTCGCCCCCGAGCTCGTCACCCCCGTCGTCACCTACCTCGCCCACGAGGACTGCCCGGTGAGCGGCGAGGTGTACTCGGTCGGCGGTGGGCGCGTCGCCCGGGTCTTCGTCGGCGTCACCCCCGGTCACTTCGACGCCGAGCTCACCCCGGAGGGCGTGCGCGACAACTTCGACAAGATCCGCGACGAATCGGGCTACGAGGTCCCCGGCAACCTCAACGAAGAGATGATGCTCGCCTTCAAGGCCCTCAGCGAGTGAGCCCAGCTCGCAGCAGCTGAGCGCCAGCCCGTGGCCCGTCTGTGACACGGCAGCCCGAGAGCGCCGTCAGGTTGCTGACGCAGGAACGAGCCGTTCCAGGATGCGGGGCTCGGCAGGCCAAGCCGCAAAGAGCACGTCACGAGGAACCTGGCGGGCGGCGTACCTGAAGGCCAGCGCCACGACGATCACGTCGTCCAGAGGTCCGATGATGGGCAAGAACTCCGGGATCAGGTCGATGGGCGACAGCACCCACACCGCGGCGATCGCTACGGCGATCCGTGCCCGGCGAGGCACCCGCGGATCCGTGCGAAGGCGCCTCGCCGTTGTCACGCAGGCCGGGAGCACAGTGGCCAGGTCCTTGGCGGCTCCTGGCGGCAGCCGCGTTGCGAGTACGGCCATGAGTGCCCACGACGCCACGAGCAGGCCGACTCCGAGCAGGGCGAGCTTCAACAGCGTCACGAGAGCCCCAGCGTGCCACCCCCTTGCGGCAGCTCCATGACCTCGACCCGCCCTGCCTGGACCGGGCCCTCCCAGAGCGGCGCAGCGTCGACATCGAGTGCAGCCAGGCCGTGGGATCGCGGTGCGCGACACGGCCCGCCGGTCAGCGAATTTGGCTCATCTCGACGCGGAGATGATGCCGGCCTTCACGCCCTCTTCTAACGGGTGGCGAACCACGGCGTGTCGCCCGCCTCCGGGGTGGCGGACGCTCCGCCGGCGCGGAGGTCGATGACCTGATCGCCAGTGGCGGGGCCGAGGGCGCGGATGGCCTCGACGACCTCCGCGATGGCAAAGGGCTCGACGATCACGAGGTGGGCGCCGGCCGCTCGGGCGACGTCCTCCTGTGGGGCGTCGGTGGCGATGGCCAGGGTGCGGAGGTCGGGGGCCTCGGCGTGCAAGCGACCGAGGTGGTGCAGCCCGTCGCCGGCCAGGTCGACGATGCCGGCGTCGGCCCAGTCGATGCTGCCGACAGCTTCGTCGTAGGTGGCGTGCACCGTGCAGCGGCAGCCCAGGTTCTCCGCCTGGGTGCGCACCACGCTGGACAGGTCGGGGTCAGCGGTCAGCACGAGCACTCGGAGATCCATGCGCCACTCCTGTCGACGAGGCAGCCGAACGCATCATTCCACCGATCCCAGTGCCGCGCGGGCGAGACGTCGCATCGTGCGCTCGGCATCCGACTGGCTCCTCCCCAGGCCGGCCCTCAGGCCCTCCCACGTCGCCCAGCTCGTGGCCGCGTCGAGGCAGTCGAGCACCTCGGTTCGTTCGGGGCCGGCCCTGTGCAGCTCCGGCTCGAAGGTGGCGACCAGCTCCTCCCGCAGGAAGGCCTGCCCGTCGCGCAGGCGAGCGGTGATCTCGGTGGAGAACGGTCCGTGCACGTCGGCGGCCCGTCGGATCGGAGTCACCGCCTCGAGGAGCACGGCCCGCTGGCGCACGAACCGGTCGAGCCGCACGTCGAGAGGCAGGTCGGGCGCCACCGGGAAGACGAGGACCGCCACGCGTTCCACCAAGCGCTCCGCCACCGCGGCGTGCAGCGCCTCGAGGTCGTCGAAGTGCTGGAAGACGCTGCGCACGGACACCTTGGCCCGATCCGCCACGCGGGGTGCGGTCGGACGGAGGTCGCCGTCCTCCAACAGGGCGATGGTGGCGTCGACCATGGCCTCGCGCGTCCGCCGCGCCCGCAGCGTCCGGCCGTCGGTGGGTGGGGCTTCTTGCACGGTGGCTGCAGGATAGTTCACGGCGCCTGGGGCGCCACCGCCGACCCGTGGTGGGCCACGAGCCGCCACCCAGAGCCAGTCCGCACGAAGATGTTCACCGCGGCCACGGTGCCGGCGCCGTCGGCGCTGATGAGGTTCTCGTCCACCGTCACCCAGGCCGCGTTCCCCGCTACGGAGACGACCTCGTCGGTGAGGATGAACTGCAGCAGGCTCGGACCACCGAAGAGCGCGAACCACGAGGCCGACACGGCTCCCCAACCGTGCAGCGTCCGCCACCCCGGGTGCGTGCAGGACACCCGATCGGCGTGCTCCCAGGCATCCGACATGGCGTCGAGGTCGCGCCCTTCGAAGGCGTCGTAGAAGCGGCGGTTCGCCCTCCGCACGCCGGCCTGCTCGACCGAGTCCTCGTCGTGGTCGTCGTCACCGTCGGGCGCGGCCATGGTGCCCGACGCTATTCGCCGGCCGGTCCGCCCTCGGACGAGGATGCAGCCATGCGCTCGGTCTCCACCTCCGACGGCCTCCACCTCGCCGTGCACGAGCACGGCGGGGCCGGTCGCCCCACCCTGCTCAGCCACGCCACCGGCTTCCACGGGGCAGTGTGGGAGCCCCTGAGCGCCGCCTTGGGCTCCGGCTTCGAGCGTTGGGCTCTCGACTTCCGCGCCCATGGCGAGTCGGTCGTCCCGCCCGGCCTCGACCTGCACTGGTCCGGGATGGGCGACGACGTCCTGGCCGTGGTGGACGGCCTCGACCTCCCGGCCGGCGAGCTGCTCGGGATCGGGCACTCGATGGGCGGGGCCGCCCTGCTCCTCGCCGAGCAGGCCCGCCCTGGCACCTTCGCCGGCCTGTGGCTCTTCGAACCGATCACTCCACCGCCCAGCCTGGTGATGGCCGGCGGAGACCTGGCCGAGCGGGCGTCGCGACGGCGGTCGACGTTCCCCTCCCATGCGGCCGCCCTCGAGCACTTCGCCTCGAAGCGTCCGCTCGCCATCGCCAGGGCTGATGCCCTGCACGCCTATGTGCGCCACGGGTTCGTCCCCGGCGACGACGGCGCCGTCCACCTCGCCTGCCGCCCGGAGGATGAGAGCCAGATCTTCCGGGGGGGTGGCACCCACGGGGCCTACGATGAGCTGGCGGCGGTCCGCTGCCCCGTCGTGGTGGCCAGCGGTGACGATCCGTTCGGGCCCGCCACCCTTGGGCCGGCCGTGGTCGAGGCGCTGCCGGCCGGGCGCCTCGAGCGACACCCGAACCTGGGGCACTTCGGGCCCCTCGAGGCGCCGAAGGTGCTGGCCGAATCAGTCCTGGTGTTCGCCGCGTCGTTGCCCGGCCACGAGTAGGTGCACCTGCCCAGGAGGACAGGCGCCGAACACCACGCTCGCCCGCCCGCTGGCAAGGCCCGCACCATCTCGGTGCGCCGAGCTGGGCGACGTGCAGGCAGCGTCGTAGCGGTCCCGCAGACCTGTCTCACCCGGCGCGTACCCTTGGGAACATGTCGTTGCCGCTCCCCACGAGCCTGTCCCCCTCGAAGGTCTCCTCCTTCACGGACTGCGGGCTGGCGTTCCGCTTCTCGGCCATCGACCACCTTCCGGAACCCCCGTCGGTAGCCGCCACCCGGGGCACCTTGGTGCACGCCGCCCTCGAGCGGCTCTTCTGCCTCGAGCCCGCCCAGCGCACCCATGCGCGATCCCTCCTGTGCCTGGAAGCCGCCGCCGCCGAGCTCCGGTCCGACCCTGAGTACGCCGGCCTCGAGCTGGACGCCGCGGCGGAGGCGACGTTCCTCGGCGAGGCCCGCGCCCTGCTGGAGAAGTACTTCCGCCTCGAGGACCCGACTACCATCACCCCGATCGGCATCGAGCTGAAGCTCGAGGTCGAGGTGGGGGGCGTCCGCCTGCGCGGCATCATCGATCGGCTCGAGCTGGACGCCGATGGCGAGCTGGTGGTCACGGACTACAAGACCGGCCGAGCCCCCGGAGAGCGCCAGGAGCAGCAGCGCCTGGCGGGCGTGGCGTTCTACTCGCTGCTGTGCGAGCGGTTGTTCGGGCGTCGCCCGGCCAAGGTGCAGCTCCTCTACCTGGCCGATCCGGTGGCCATCATCTCCGTCCCCACCGATCGATACACCCGGGGGGTCGAGCGCAAGCTGGCCGCGGTGTGGGCGGCTGTCGAAGCGGCCTGCGAGCGGGACGACTTCCGCCCCAAGCCGAGCCGCCTGTGCGACTGGTGCGGCTTCAAGGCCTACTGCCCCTCCTTCGGCGGCGAGGTGGCGCTGGCCGATGCCCATCGGGTCGACCGGGAGATCGAGCGGGCCCGACTCGCCGAGCCGGCGCTGGCATAGCGCCGCGCTGCGCCGGGTAACTTGCCCGCCGTGCCCGGACGCCGTCTCACCCTTGCCCAGAAGGCGATCGTCGGCTTCGACGAGGCGATCGACGAGCGGGTCGACCGCCTCCGGGGTCACCGAGGACTGGACCGGCTCATGTACGGCGCCTCGGAGCTGGGCGACTGGTCGCTGGTGTGGCACCTGATCGGGGCGGGGCAGGGCCTCCTGCCCGGTCGTGACCCGATGGGCGCAGTCCGGGTCTCCGCGGTGCTGGGGCTCGAGTCGGCACTGGTCAACGGCGCCATCAAGAGCGCCTTCCGGCGCCACCGACCCGTGTGGGAGGTCGACCGCCCCCGCCCTCATCGTGTGCGCACACCGGTGTCGAGCAGCTTCCCGTCGGGCCACTCCAGCGCCGCCTTCACTGCGGCCGGGATCCTCGGCCAGGGCGACCCGCTGTGGCCGATCTACTACGGCATCGCCGCCGTGGTGGCGTCGAGCCGCGTCTACGTGAAGATGCACCACGCCTCCGATGTGCTGGCCGGTGCGGCCCTGGGGATCGGCCTCGCCGCCGTCGTCCGGAAGGCCTGGCCCCGCCCCTAGCGGAATGCCGAGCGCCAGCCGGTCGTTGAGAGAGATGTGACCGACACCCGCTCCTTCGCCGTGACCTGGGACTACCGCTGCCCGTTCGCCCGCAACGTGCACGAGCATCTGATCGAAGGTCTCCGCGCGGGAGCGCCGTGGGATGTGACCTTCGTGCCCTTCTCGCTTGGCCAGGTCCACGTCGAGGACGGCGAGCGGCCCATCTGGGACCACTGGCAGGACGACACGGGGCTCCTGGCCCTGCAGGCAGGGGTCGTGGTGCGCGACAAGTTCCCCGACCAGTTCCTCGACGTCCACGAAGCGCTCTTCGCCCTGCGCCACGACCACGGGCGCCAGCTTCGTGACGAGAGCGAGGTGCGACGGGTCCTGGAGGCCCAAGGGGTGGACGCCGACGTGGTGTTGGCCGAGATCGCCAGCCGTGGACCCATCGAGACGGTGCAGCGGGCCCACGAGGCCGCTGCCCGAGGCCAGCAGGTGTGGGGCGTGCCCACCTTCATCGTCGGCGACCGGGCCGTGTTCGTCCGCCTCATGGACCGGCCGGGCGGCGACGGGGCCCACGCCACACGCTCGATCGACAAGGTGATCGATCTGCTCGACGGGTTCCCGGAGCTGAACGAGTTCAAGTACACCTCGATCCCCCGCTGACGTAGGTTCCGGTCATGGCCGGCCAGCGGGAGATGCGCAACGACCGTCGCATGAGCGACGTCGAGGCGCTGATGTGGAACCTCGAGAAGGATCCGTACCTCAGCGCGTCGATCGCCAACGTCACCGTCTTCGACGAGGCGCCCGACGCAGAGCGGCTGCGGGCCCGGCTCGAACGGGCCGTCACGATGGTGCCCCGCCTCCGCCAGCGGGTGGTGCCGGCGCTCGGTCGCCTGGCCCCCCCGGAGTGGCGGGACGATCCCGACTTCGACCTGGACTACCACCTCCGCTGGGTCTCCCTGCCGGCGCCTGGCTCGTCGCGCCAGCTCCTCGACCTGGCCGCCGACGTCGTGCACCGCCCGTTCGACCGCACCCGGCCGCTCTGGGAGTTCGTGGTGATCGAGGGCCTGGCCGATGGGGGGGCGGCCATGGTGCAGAAGCTGCACCACGCCATTGCCGACGGCGAAGGCAGCATCCGCATGTCGGAGCAGTTCATCGACCTGGCCCGCGATGCCACCGAGCCCATCGCCCCCGATCGCCCCGTGCCGCAGGCGGTCGACGGCAACCTGCTGGAGACCGCCGTCGACACGCTGACCCACCAGCTCCGCCGCTCCCTCGGGGTGGCCCGTCGTGGCGCGGAGGCCGGGGCCGAGCTGGTGCGGGACCCCCGCCTGGTCGTCGGACTCGGCGAGGATGCCATCGAGCTGGCCCGCTCGGCCATGCGCCAGCTGGTCGTCTCGGATGCGGCGCGGTCACCCCTCTGGCAGGAGCGGTCGCTGCGCCGCCAGGTGGAGGTGCTCCAGGTGCCGTTGGGCCCGGCCAAGGCGGCCGCCAAGGTCCTCGGGGGCAGCCTCAACGACATCTTCGTGGCGGCGGCCGCCGGTGGGGCCGGCGCCTATCACCGCGCCGCCGGGCAACCCGTGGACGAGCTGCGCATCACGATGCCGGTGAGCACCCGCACGGACGCCTCGGCCGGTGGCAACGCCTTCACCCCCACGCGGGTCCTGCTGCCGGTGGGCATCGAGGACCCACGCGCTCGCTTCACCGCCATCCGCGAGCGGCTGGAGGCCACCAAGCACGAGCGGGCCATGGGGATCGTCGGTGGGCTGGCGGGGGTGGCCAACCTCCTGCCGACGTCGGTGGCGGTGCGGCTGGCTCGTCAACAGGTGGAGACGGTGGACTTCGCCACCTCGAACGTGCGCGGCGCGCCCTTCCCGCTGTTCATCGCCGGCGCCCGCATCCTGGCCAACTACCCGATCGGCCCGACCGGCGGCACCGCCTGGAACCTGACGCTCATGTCCTACGACGGCAGCCTCGACATGGGCCTGAACGCCGACACTGCGGCAGTCGTCGACCCGCCCGCGCTCCGGGACGCCATCGCGTTGGAGTTC
Organism: Acidimicrobiales bacterium; assembly: GCA_039927735.1. Taxonomy (GTDB): domain Bacteria; phylum Actinomycetota; class Acidimicrobiia; order Acidimicrobiales; family VFJN01; genus VFJN01. The sequence goes on from JBDSUN010000160.1 coordinate 9,034, forward strand.
GATTCGCTCATCGTCGCCGGGCGCCCGAAGAAGGCGCCTCGACGACGGAAGGTGGTCTAGGCCCCGACCGCCTCTACGACGAGCGGACCCGCTCCGGTGGCCATCTCGGCCGCCGTGAGCAGCATGCGCACGTCGAGCAGCAGGTCAGAGACCTCATCGGTCGACACCAGCTCACGGTGCATGAGGTCGGACAACCCGGTGTCGATGAGACGGAGCGCCTCGTCGATCACCGCCTCGTGGGCCTTCGCATCGGCTTCGTCCGTGTTCGTCGCGACGTCCTCGGTCTCGGTCATTGCGGCCACGATACCCACGACCTGTGACGAGGATGCGTCATCAGCCCTGGTTACCTTTGTCACGTGCGCTACGAGCGGGTGGCCCAGCTGGGCCGTGGCGGCATGGGAGTGGTCGACCTGGGCCGAGGGCCGGACGGCACCGAGGTCGCCCTCAAGCGGCTCACCTTCCACGGGTCAGCCGACGAGATCGCCCGCGCCCGCCAGCGGATCGAGCGGGAGGCTGAGGTGCTCACCCGCCTCCACCACCCGAACATCGTCGAGCTCCTCGACGTGCTGGAAGACGGCGACGAGCTCACCCTCGTCATGCCCTATCTCACCGGAGGCACGCTGTCGGACCGGGTGGGGCGCCACGGCCCCGCCCCGGCCGCCGACGTCGAGCGGCTCGCCGACGCCCTCGGGAGCGCCCTCGCCGAAGCCCATCGTGCCGGCGTGGTGCACCGGGACCTCAAGCCGGGCAACGTGCTCTTCGACGAGGCCGGCACCGCCCACCTGGCCGATTTCGGCGTGGCCAGCTCGCGCGACGACACCGCCGGGCTCACCGCGGTCGGCACCGTGGTGGGCACGCCGGGCTTCATGTCCCCCGAACAGGCGCGAGGCGAGGAGGCCAGGCAGTCGTCGGACGTGTTCTCCCTGGGGGCCACCCTGCTCTATGCCGCCACCGGTGAGGGCCCCTACGGACGCGGCGCCGCCGATCTGCTGATGGTGCGGGCGGCTCACGGAAAGGTGCGGCCGGTGCCACGCCACCTTCCTTCTGGGCTTCGGCGCCGTCTCCAGCTCATGCTCGATGCACGGCCTGAGCGACGCCCTTCCGCGGCGGCACTGGTGGGCGGACCGGCCGGCACGGTGGTGCGGCGCCCGGTCGTCGGACCGGTGCGTCGTTGGCCGGCGTGGGCGGCGGCCGGAGGGCTCGGCGTCGCCGCGCTCGTCGCGGGAGTGGTCGTGGCCGCTCGGGAGACCGGCGACGGCCGCGACCCGACCTCGACCTCCACCACCGAGGTGGCCTGCGCGGAGCTTCCCTACCAACCGTGCGGGGCCAGCGGCCCGGCGCCCGGGACCGACGGGCGTGCCTGCCTGGTGGGCTTCGAGGACTACGACGAGGCGCCCGACAACGGCTGCGAGGCGGCCGATGACGGGCTGGCCGAGGGCGCCTCCTTCCCCGAGGGGGCCCGGCCGATCAAGGCCACGATCGTGCCGCGCGACGATGTCGACACCTTCGCCATGGCGGTCGGCGACGGCTACCACCTCCTCTGTGACGGTCGCTTCACGATCACCCTCACGGCGCCAGCCGGGATGAGCCTCCGCCTCCAGGTGCTCGACGACGATGAGGTGCTCGACCAGACCACCAGCGCCGACGGCGTCCCGGCCTCGCTCACGCTGCGCGAGACCGACTGCTTCGTGAGCGAGGCCCGCACGTTGACGGCTCGCATCTCGCCCATCGGGACCGACCGGACCGGCGCCTCCTACACCGTGGAGCGCAGCGGCAGCTTCTGACCGGTGGCTGCCGCCTCGGCATGGGGTCAGCGTTAGGGTCGGCGGATGGGCATGGAGCGCGCCGGGGTCACGTTCGCCAGCTTGATGAGCCTGGGGCCGGAGACCGCGCTGAGCACGGCTCGCTTGGCGGCCGAGGTGGGCTACGACTCGTACTGGACGGCCGAGACGACCGGCCCCGAGGCCTTCTCGCTGCTGGCCGCCGTGGGGGCGGCGGCCCCGTCGCTCGGACTCGGGACGGGCGTGCTGGCCCTGCAGCTGCGCACCCCGATGGTGGTGGCCATGGCGGGCGCCACCCTCCAGGCCCTGCACCCTGAGCGCGACATCGTGCTGGGCGTGGGCATCTCGTCGCCCGTCGTGGCCACCCGATGGCACGGTGCCCCCTACAGCGATCGCCCGCTCGCCCACACGCGCGAGTACGTCACCCTCCTGCGCCAGTGCCTCGCCGGCGAGAAGGTGGACTTCGATGGCGACTTCTACACGGTGAAGGGCTTCCGCCTCGGCGTGCGGCTCGGCGACCGACGACCCAAGATCGTCATCGGCGCCCTCAACCCGAAGATGCTGCAGCTGGCCGGCGAGCTGGCCGACGGCGTCGCCCTGAACTACCTCCCGGCCTCCCACGTGGCCTGGTCGGTGGAGCAGGTGCGCAAGGGAGGCCCCGCCGAGATCTACGCCTACGTGCACGCCGGGGTCTGCGAGCGCGAGGAGGGCCTCGATCTGGCCCGACGCGACCTGTTCTCCTACGCAGTGGTCGACTCCTACGCCCGCAACTTCGAGCGGGCGGGCTTCGCCGACGAGGTGGCGGAGATCCGGGCACGCCACGCCGAGGGCGACCGCGCCGGCGCTCTGGCGGGCGTCTCCGACCGGATGGTCGATGCCATCGACGTCATGGGGGACGCCCACACGGTGCAGGCCACCATGCGGGCCTACGTCGAGGCCGGTGTCGACGTCCCCGTGCTGATGCCGCTGCCCTGGGGCGCCGACCGGCGGGCCTCGGCCGACCTCGCCATCCGTGCCGCGGTTGGCCAGGTCTGATGGAGCTGCGCGACAAGGTCGTCCTGGTCACCGGCGGCGCCAACGGCATCGGCCGGGCGCTGTGCCAGCGCTTCGTGACAGAAGGCGTCCGGGGCCTGGCCGTCGTCGATCGCGAGGCGGAGGCGGCCGGTGCGTTGGCCCTCGAGCTCGGCGACACCGCCATCGGCCTCAGCGCCGACGTGGCCCGCGAGGCGGACGTCATCGCAGCGGTGGAGGCCACCGAGACACGGTTCGGCCCGATCGACCTGCTGGTGTCGAACGCCGGCATCGGCACCGGCGGCGGCGTGGAGGCGCCGGACGAGGCCTGGCAGGAGATCTGGGAGATCAACCTGATGGCCCACGTCTACGCCGCCCGGGCCGTCCTGCCCGCCATGATCGCTCGGGGCGAGGGCTACCTGCTGAGCACGGCCTCGGCGGCGGGGCTCCTCACCAACATCGGCGCAGCGCCCTACAGCGTCACCAAGCACGCCGCCGTCGCCCTCGCCGAGTGGCTCGCCATCACCCACGGCGACCAGGGCATCAAGGTCTCGTGCCTGTGCCCGCAGGGAGTCCGCACCAACATGCTGCTGGCCGGCGCCGACGACCCGGCCGGTGCGGTGGTGCTGGCCCAGGGCGCCATCGAGCCCGAGGACGTGGCCGAGGCCGTCGTGCAAGGCCTCGCCGCCGAGACGTTCCTGATCCTCCCCCACCCCGAGGTGATCGACCACCTTCGGCGCAAGGCCGGCGACTACGACCGCTGGCTCGGTGGCATGCGCAAGCTGCAACGCCGGATCCTGGGTGGCGCCGGAGCGTGACGCCCAACGAGCCCACGCCCGCCGCCCTGGCCGAGAGCGCGCTGGTGGCGCTCGGCCTGCGGCCTGGTGACCGGGTGCGCTTTCGCCGCCTCGATGGTGGCGCCTGGAAGGAGGCCAAGGTGGAGCGGCGAGAGCGCGACGGCTCCGTCGGGATCCGTGACGAGCGGGGGGCCGCGCGCGCCATCCCTCTCGACCGGCTCCAGGTGCGGACCACCGGGCCACGCGGGGGGTCCGTGTGGGAGCCGCTGGCCGAGCGGGCGTTTCGCGACGAGCAGCTCGGCATCTGGTGATCCCCATGCGCTCGGTGGAGCTCGCCACGGGGTAGAACGGTGAGCCATGACACGTACGGGGCTGGTCCTGGGGGCTGGAGGCATCGTGGGACAGGCGTTCCACGCCGGCGTCCTGGCCGCTCTGGAGGACGATCTGGGCTGGGATCCGCGCTCGGCCGACCTCATCGTCGGCTCCTCGGCCGGCTCGGTCACCGGTGCTGTGCTGCGCCTGGGGGTGGCGGCGTCGGACATGGCGGCGTGGGCCACCGACCAGCCCGTCTCGGCCGCCGGTGGGGCCTTCTTCGAGGCCATCGCCGGCGGCGCCGAGGACCTGCCGGGCCCCTCCGCCTCCGACCTGCTGCGCGGCTGGCGCCTCCCTCCCCTCGCCCTGCTGGCCCGGGCGGCCCGGGCGCCGTGGACGGTCCGCCCGGCCGCCGCCGCCAGCACGCTGCTGCGCGCCGGCCGGTACGACCTCCAGGAGCGCACACGCGTGCTCGACGCGCTGGCCACCGACGGGTGGCCCGACGGCCTGTGGGTGTGCGCGGCCCGGCGTGACCACGGGAAGCGGGTTGTGTTCGGGCGTCCCGGCGCTCCCGCCGCCCGTCTGTCCGAGGCGGTGGCGGCCTCGTGCGCCATCCCCGGGTACTTCGCTCCGGTGACCATCGGCGAGCGGGAGTACCTCGACGGTGGCGTGCACTCCCCCACCAACGCTGACGCGCTGACCCACGCCGGCCTCGACCTCGTCATCGTCGTGTCCCCGATGTCGGCCGCCCACGGCAGCACCTGGCGAGCGGACGGCGCCGTGCGCTGGGCCGCCCATCGCCGCCTCG